>NZ_JBPYCU010000020.1:0-87508 GCF_051846955.1 Cellvibrio sp. ARAG 10.3 | reverse complement strand
ACTACCTTTAGTTGCACCTTGAACGCGGTACGTGCGCCTGTAATTACCGCAGCGTCGTTGAGACGCCTGGCGTTTAATTGAGAGGGTAACTTCTCTGTCTCCGATCGCTTGTCGATCATAACCCTTCCAGGGCATATCCATGGCCCTGGGCCCTGGGTGTGCTCCTGGATTACCTGGAGTGTTCCATGTCTTACTCTAAACACATCAAGCGCCCTTCCAACAACGTCATTGACGGACCTGGTAAAGCCATTGATTACGTGCGCGCGCGTGCACAGCCTTCGGACACCGACATGATCTACTGTCTCTATGTGGATTGTGAAAACGAAGTGTCCTTCATGGATGCGTTCGTGAACGAAACGTCACGCGATGTCGTTACCTACTCGCGGCAGATCCTGAAACAAGCCGTGGAGTTGAACGTACCGAGTGTCGTATTCGTTGTTAAACGCGTTGACGACGAGATGACGGATGAGGCGCTGTTCGACAGTGTCGAGCACCACACACGGTCGCTGGAGATAGCGCTAACGGTTGCCGGGATCAATGTGTTGGATTGGGTGTTGCTGCCTGATACATCACTTAAGACCCGCTGCCGGCAGTGGTGCACTTCCGTAGGTAAAAACCTGGGGAATGTGCGTGACTGGTTTCGCCTGTCTCGTGCTCGCACCTAAGGTGTAATCACACTTATCAATTAATTGCCGCCAGGCATTCGTTTTTATCCCGCAGGGACATGATTCCCTGCAGGGATCGTGTTCCCTGCTATTTTGGGGAACACACAATGTCATTACACGAAAAATTTGATATCAGTGAATCAGCGGGCAATTATAGCTTTTCTCGGCCCGTCACCGCTGATGACCTCATTGAAATAGCGCAACTTATCGCGCAATCTCGCCTGCGCGAGAAGGAGCATTTTACTTCGCCAGAATTGGTGGGGGTTTACTTCACAGCGGCCATGCGGAGTTTGGAGCAAGAGGTTTTTGTCTGCTTGTTCCTGGATAACCAACACTGCAAGATTGCGTTCGAAACGCTCTTTTATGGCACCATTGATGGTGCGAGTGTTCATCCCAGGGAAGTGGTGAAACGTGCACTTCAGTTGAATGCCGCTGCTGTGATTATTGGGCACAATCATCCGTCGGGCGTGTCAGAACCGAGTCAGGCCGATAGGCGCATCACAGAGCGCCTGCAGCAAGCACTTGAACTCATTGATGTGAGAGTGCTTGATCATCTGGTTGTGGGCAACACCGGTTATACGTCGTTCGCTCAGCGCGGAATACTGTGAGGTATTCCGATGAAGAACGATCATACCCGACTGTTCCTACAGGTTTTCAATAATACCGCTCGGTATCACCATCGCTATGAGGTGTTTCGTGATTTCGTCACGATGGCGGGACTTGCCATTCAAAACGCCTTCCTGAAATCGGAACAACTTGAACAGGAATATCTGAGTATCGTTAAGCGGTACAAAGGACCCGATGTGACCCAGATGTCTCACTTGCTGGCCCTGGTTGTCCAAGGACTGGAAGTGGAGCACCGGGACTTTCTGGGCAGCTTGTATATGCAACTCGACTTCGGTTCACAGCATATCGGTCAATTCTTCACGCCCTACGACGTGTCCAGGATGATGGCTCAGATGCTGATGACGGATAGCGGTAGCGAACTGGAGCAACGAGGCTATATACGGCTCAGTGAGCCGGCATGCGGTGCGGGTGGAATGGCTATAGCGTTTGCTGAAGCCATGCTGGAGCAGGGATTAAATCCACAACGGCAACTCTGGGTCACTTGTATTGATCTTGATCCTGTCGCAGCCATGATGTGTTACATCCAACTGTCGCTGCTAGGTATCCCAGCGGAAGTCATTATTGGTAATGCACTAAGCCTGCAAACTACGCGAACGCTGTACACGCCGATGTACTACCTCGGTTATTGGGCGCTAAAAGACCTGATCACCGAGTAATTTTTTGTGTGAGACAATCAGGTATCAGCAATATCGCTTTGCTGATTTCGTCCCCAACCGGAGGCATCCCCGGTTGGGTGATGCCTCTTTTTTTTAAGGTAGGCACGTATGAATAATTCAATTCAACATCGCGCTTTTAATAAGTTAATCTCATCAAATCAGACACTAGCAAACTCTGATTTTGATAAAAATCTCTCGAACTCTTTCGGCGATACATAATCCAGCAGTCAAGGAAGCCAGCGGTTATTAGGTCATTTAGGTTAAATAGGATAAATTAACAAACCAGCCATAATCAGCTGGTTTGTCATCCGCGCATGCGACAAGTTACTGTCGAGTAACTTTTAAGTTATCGATGTAGTAATCCAGCGTAAGCGTGTTTGCAAAACCTGGGCTAAATACTTTGAACCCAACGATATACTGACCAGCAGGAAGTTTCGCGGTATGAGTCACACCGCGCCAAGCACCATCTACCAGCCTATGCCACAATTTGTAGGTATCCGAATCTTGAGGATTGGCTAAAGGACGGAAAGAAACTTCAATCACATAATCTGTCCCGGTGGATAAATTCGCCCCAAAAACATCCGCATCTACTTTAAAGTTGCCGCCACTTGGGCCAGTGTCAAAAGCAACATTGTTGTAGATAAAGTGACGACTACCCGCTTGATCTAAGGCAAAATGAATACTGCCCGCACCACCATTTGCCTGCGAAGTTGAAACAGAAAGCTTGCCATTAAGATTGCTTATGAAGTTGCCCTCTGCATAAGCATACCAATCGCTCACGTCTGCTCCTTCGCCATTATTATTACCACCACAACTCACAAGGTTCGCGGCATTGCTACACACGGTCACACCGTTGCTTGCTCCTCCATCGATAATAGTGATTGGAAATATACCGTGATTGTATTGTTCGCCATCGCTGGTTGACATTGATATGAACAGGTAATAGAAATTGCCTGCCGGCAGTTCAGCGGTGGGCTTAACGCCATTGAGTGAAATGCTGGCAGCCGCCACGCCAGAGACAGTTCCTAATACAGCTGCATCTGTGGCCACGTAATCATTGATCGGCACCCAGCTGGAATCTAATTCGCGAAGCCAAAATTTAACACCACCGTCACCACTAACACCCGGCACAAGCGTATTGCCAGTACCCGCATGATAGTTGACGCTAACATCGATGGAACCATCGTTAGGAAACTCAGGGCTGCGATATTTGGCTTCGTCATCAAATGCAATCGATGGCGCAACAAAGGTCTCTACAGTTAAGTTGCTACTGTCGGTAAATCCCCCGTCAACACTGGTAGCCGTAATAGTGGCAACACCATCTGCAATACCGCGTACAACACCATTGGCACTAACAGTAGCCACATTGTCATTACTAGAACTCCAGGTTATACGTGAGTCGTCCACTTTGGCTGGGGAAAGTGTAGCCGTTAAGCTTGTTTCTCCACCCACTATGACAAAGCTAGTACTGGGACTGACCGTTATCCCCTCAACTGGGATCGGAGTAAAAGGCACAACTTCTATTTCAACGGAGTCAGCGGCTCCGTTTGCATCGGAGGTAGCGGTGATGATTGCAAAGCCCGTACTTACACCTGTGACAATACCAGTGCTATCAACAGTAGCAACGGACTCGTTGCTGGATGTCCAGGAAAGCATGGGGTTGGCGTTAATCGGATCAAGAATTACGTCCAGATCGATATCCGCCACACCAACACGGACCTGCCCGCTGCTTGGGGTTATGTTAATAACGTTTGGCTCAGGGAATTCGCCATCATCACTTTTCAGTAATTTGTTGGCGTCTTGATTGTGTAAGAACACGGTTTCGCCATTGCGCCAGCGAATCGAGACAGATGTAATGATCGATTCGTCACCCAGCCCCAAGTGAATGGTATTGATTAGACTCTGCGAAAAAGATTCACCAGCGGAACCAACACGTTTGTAATAGGTATTGTTTTTAGTTGTGACAGTTACTTGAGCCGCGATAGGGTCAATATTCTCAACAGGGCTATAACCCACTTGCACCAGCGTATAATTACCTGTGCCTGTATAGTCGTTTTGAAACAGGTGCCAGACACCATATTCATCATCACCACTTAATATATCGACATCACCATCCAAATCGAAATCGAACGCTTGGCCGCCGTCGCCGTGGCTCACCGCGCCGACATGGGTTGCATCGCTACTGGTGAGGATCTCAAAACTCCCCTCACCGGTGTTAAGCAAAATATAGTCGGCAATACGCTCCCGTAAGTAGCCATAGCGATAAACAAAAATATCGTTGTGCGAGTCATTATTGAAATCTCCGTGGGTGACACCCCAATGGTTCCCGCCTTTGGGTAAATTCCATGTGTCTGGCGCAACCACAAAACGATTCCCTTCGTTGATTAACAAAATGTCTTGGCTGTTGCGATTATTGGGTGTCCAATCAGTTTTAACGTCTGAAATACCTTGGACACTAAAGTCGATACTCCATGCAATAAATTGATCACGCACAATTTCCAGTTGCCATTCACCGTCACCAGTATGGCCAATGTAAATACCATTCATGGTGCGTGTTTCTGGCCAACCAGCCGCGCTGGCTTGAGTGATAGCGACTATTTCTTCTCGATTGGCTGGCGTAATAGGTGTTTTTCCTTCCCCAAGATAAATAGGAAATGTGCCGGTATAACGCGCAGTCACTATACTGAGATCGAAATGGAGTAGCTCTATATCGCCAGGAGCTGAAAACTGCATGGAAGTAATAACTGCTGCATCACCTTTGTCTCGAATATCAAGACGCTGACTCGCTTTGTTAAAGTCGAAGGACTTATCAGAAACGCTGTAGTAACCTTTACCTTGAGCGAGGTAAAGATCGAGATGGCCATCATTATTGACGTCGACATCAGCCGCCGCCATGGTGCCGTGAGAACCTCGTACAACACTGGGTAACCACTCATTTGTGACATT
Source organism: Cellvibrio sp. ARAG 10.3 (assembly GCF_051846955.1). NCBI lineage: Bacteria > Pseudomonadati > Pseudomonadota > Gammaproteobacteria > Cellvibrionales > Cellvibrionaceae > Cellvibrio > Cellvibrio sp. ARAG 10.3. The sequence goes on along the minus strand of NZ_JBPYCU010000020.1, from coordinate 82,614 downwards.
GGTAAAAGTGAAGTCTCCATTGCCTCGCCACAAAGACATGGGAGCCAACAGGAGCACGTCGTCGATACCGTCTTTATTGAAATCCAGAAACAGAGTACGTTCAGAGTTTGCATATCCCAACCCGGCGACATCGATCAGCTCAAAGGTGCCGTCGCCCTTGTTGCGATAAAAAATGTGCTGTGCACCTGTTTCACCATTAATACCTTCGGCATTGATGAGGGCGAGATCCAGATCTCCATCTAAATCAAAATCACCCCAGCGAGGCGAACGTCCTCGAGCGCCAGAAGTAATACCGATTGCCGCATCCGCACGAGTTAATGTTCCGCCGTCATTTCTGAAAAACACTGGTGGTACAGGACTGGTTCCGTTTCCACCGCCCAACGCAATAACCAGATCCAGGTCGCCATCGTTATCGTAATCACCCGCTGCTGACCCGTGCAAATCCATCAGCTTCCACAATGAAAGATTAGTCTGTGCCTTGGTAAGCGTGCCATTTCCATTGTTCCAGTAAAGTTTACTGGGTGAGTCGTTATGGTTATTGAGGATTAGGTCATAATTGCCATTCATGTTCATATCGGCAATTGAAGGGCCGCCATATTTCAAACTTGGGTCATCGACCAATCCTAACAGACTGGAAATATCAGTAAAGCTGGGAACGTCCGATACGGCAACATCGGTAAAGGTTATGTTAGTGATTTCAGCCGCGCTGCCGCGCACTAAGAATCGAATTTCTTTTTCACCGATAGAATCAAAATTAACTAGCGCGTTCAATCTGTGATTGCCGGTTGTCGGCACATCAATATTATCAACTAATACCTCACCATTTGTTTCGATACTGACATTGGCGTAAATTGCATTGATACTAATATCAAAGACAACTCGTTTAGGCAGAGTGTTTAAAACATCGTAATTTATTTGAGTGACTACATTAGGATTCTCATTTGCAGCGCTAGAGCTTGAGTTAACAAATTCGTTGGAGCTGGAACTGGAGTAAAAAAAGCTGCTAGAGCTATTAACTTCACTGGAACTAGAACTGACAACTTCATTAGAGCTAGAGCTCTGTGTGGAGGGAGAGCCTCCGCCATCAGCACCGCATCCGACCATTAGCGACAACATAGCGCTAAAACTAATATATTTGAATTTGTGATAGTCGTTTATAAAACAACAAGAGAACATGAGTCACACTCCGTGGGCGAGTTCAGATTTGTATATCTGAGTTGTTATTAGCATGGGCCATACGCGTAGAGTACCGCCCTCATGGACGAAAAGGCGGATTGCACAAACTACCACTTATTTTGTAAACAATCTACAATTATACGGTCCCCACAGCGATAATTACGCCCTGTAGTACATACTTTATAGCCGGCGGAATCAGATCAATGAAGGCAGTTAACTAACTGACCCTGGATAGTGCAGGCTTATGTCAGTTGAAGAAATAAAAGACTCGCTATTCAACTTTATCGAGCAGTAAGTGATGGTAGCTGTTATTGCAAAAAAAAAGCTCGCACCAATTAAAGTGCGAGCTAAACAACTAAGGAGATACTTTGAGCGATTAGTTTACGGGTACAAACTCAACGCGGTCCGCGTTCCACTCCCACGTTGAATTTGTAGTACCTCCCGACAACAAGCGAACGGTGTGCACTCCCTGTGTCAGCCGGAGGCTGCCGCTCACTGGGAGCAGCGGAAACTGATCCCAGTCATTATTGTTAGGCACCGTCTTCTTCGCCACAGAAACACCATCTATCAATACTTCAATTACACCACCGGTTTGAGTTGTACCCACATAAGCATTAATTCGGTAATTACCTGTTGCGCTTACATTAATACTGTATTCTGCCCAGTCACCTCGTTGGTTGTAGTTGATAGCACCCACCCCCGCTGCGGTGGTGTACTTTTGGAAGCCTTGATAGGTTCCGCCGGTAGCGGTGTAAGATTCCGCTTGCATCACAATCGGTGTTGCATTACCCGCTGAACTCGATGCAGCTGATGAGCGAGATGAAGATGCTGCTGCTGTTTGCGTAAACTCAATGCGATCCGCATTCCACTCCCACGTCGATGCGGTAGTGCCCGCCGAGATAATGCGCACACTGTGAGCACCCGTACTTAATTGCACACCACTCGTTACTACCAACTTGGAAAACACATCCCAATTATTGTTATTGGGAACGGTTTTCTTCGCTACAGACACACCATCAATCAACACTTCTATAGCGCCATCTACTTGCGTGGTTCCCAGAAATGCATCGATGCTGTAAGTGCCCGCACTCGTAACATTCAGAGAATAATCAGCCCAGTCACCGCGCTGATTGTAGTTGATGGCGCCAACACCTGCTGCGGTAGTATATTTTTGGAAGCCTTGATAGGAGCCTCCAGTGTTGCTGAAGTTTTCAGCTTGCAGCACAAGTTTAATACCACCTGCTCCACTGCTGGACGCAACCGACGAGTTTGAGGAGGGCGCCACAGAAGAACGTGACGAGGATGACACAGGCACAGAAGCAATCGATGAGGAGGATGAATACACCGAACTCGATGGCCGTGAAGACGAAATTACAGACGATGAACTTCCCCCGCTAGTCGCTTTCAGCAGACGATAGCCGATTCTATCCAAATTCCACTGATAAGCACCGCCAGCGCCAACACTGAGCAAGCGCAGCGTGTGTTTACCGGCAGAATTGATTTGCAAGCTATTGGTTACCACCGTAGTAACATGCTGATCCCAGTTGCCATTATTTGGCACTGAGGAGCGGCCATTGGAAATGCCATCGATAAAGAACTCAACCCCTGCACCATCCAGAGGTGAACCGGTAGCCAATACCAATTGATAGACACCTGGCTGAGCAAAATTAATATCAAACTCTACCCAGTCACCGGTTTGGTTGTCGTTGATATTGCCAGCGGCAGTACCTATCTCAAAACCGCCAAACGCTCCACCTGTGCGGGTATAGTTTTCCGCTTCTATATATGTTAATGCGGTATTAGATGCCACCACTTCCACTTGAGTTTTACCAACGAAACCGCCGTCGTTAGAGCGGCCAGTAATTTCAGCTTTACCAAGCCCTACCCCTTTCACCAAACCGGTATTACTTACTGTTGCAACGGCGTTATTACTGGAAGTCCAGGCAACAGATTTGTCACTGGCGTCAGCAGGAGTGAAGCTTGTTTGAATTTGCAAGCTGTCGTTTTGCGGAATCAGAGTATTCGCTGGCGAGATACTCATCCCCATAAGGGCTTTAGATTTAACCTGAATATTTGCCGAGCCAATCAATCCGTTAACGGCTGATCTCGCGCTGATGGTGACATCGCCCGCTTTCAAACCTGTCACCAAGCCAGTACTATCCACCGTGGCTACAGCGGTATTAGAGCTGCTCCAGATGACTTTACGGTTAGGAGCGTGAATAGGTGTTACCGCTGCACTCAACTGCTTGCTTGCACCAATATAAAGAGGGTCAGGCACGCCGACGACCGCAATAGCGGTGGGCACCAATTGACTCACAGCGACAGAGGCCGTAGCTGTCAATGAGCCATCAATGGTTTTTGCGGTAATAGTGGCTGACCCAGGCATGTTACCGGTAACCAAACCGTTTTGATCAACGCTCGCCACAGCAGGATTGGAAGAAACCCACGTGATATTTTGGTTAGAGGCATTAGCTGGGCTGACGCGCGGCTGTAAGGCTACCGACTCGGTAACTAACAGATTGTCTACACTAGTTTGAATTAAGCTCAAGCCCGATACTGCTATACATGGGCTGCATGCAGCCGGAATACTTCGGGTGATCTGGGTGTCCATATCCCACACTTGCAGGCTAACGGCAGCTACCTCACCTTGAGCAATGGTACTCAACTCAATATTGTTACTACCGCTGGCACTTAGGTAACTAACGTCGAAGGGAATCTCCAAAGTTGCCATCGAGCGACCACTTCGTCTTGACTCATCACCGCGCCAATCTGTTTTAATGGGCACGATATTGCCATTGATTTTGAGCGACACGCGACTATCAGACGACCCGGTTGCTATACCGCCATTCATAAAGAAAGCACCCGTAACCCGCAGTTGCGCCTCACCCTTGCTGGGCTTGGGCACACCATTTACCTGAGCAGTGACGTTAGCCGCCGCTACGCGATAAGGTGGATTAGCGGTCAAGGGTTCAGCTGGATACTTTTTCTCTTCACTATTGAATATCGGGTTGATGTTGTTTGTGTATTCAATATCCAAAACGACTGTAGCATCAGCACCAATGGTGATGCTCTTGGGCAAGTTGGTCAGTGTGGCATCGGCGAGAATAGGTTTACCTACGCCATTAGCGGGGTTGCTATCATCATCGATAGCTTCATCCAAATATAAATGACGCATTTTGACGCTCTTTATCGCATTACCGCTAATACCTGCGAAGTTCATATCAACAGTAGTTGCTTGAGCTTCCAAACTATTCAGGATGACATACATGTTTTTGCCATTAACGTAAGCATCAACCTGGATATCGCGGTCGCTGGCATATGTATCTACGCGGGTGCCATCCACGTCGCGCCAAAGCTCATACCATTTAATGGAGGGGTTAAAATTCCAGGTGCAGTTGGTATAGGCTGTGGGCGTTTCAGTACATGTCGAATAGTCACGATCCAGCAGGCTTTGCCCGTACGGGTTGTTCTTATCCACATCGCCCCACTCACCTTTAACCACGATGAAGGGCATCGACAAAGTGATGTAATCGGGACGTTCCATAAATTGCATCATCATTTGCGAGAATGGCTTAAGCACCTCCCAACGCATACGTTGACGATCCAGCTTGGTAATATCGGTGCCAGTAATATTTCCATACTCAGACATGACCACTTCTTTGCGCTGGCCAAGCATCTTGGTGTCGTACCATTCCATTAAATCCATGACACCTTCTGTTTGAAAACCTGTACGCAGAGCGCCAGTTCTATTGGTGGACCCATTCCATGACGCCCAGTCGTACAAATGGACGGAGTAAAAATCCATGTTTGCGCCTGCAGTATCCATGAACCCCTTCCAGATTACATCCCACTGATACCAATCATCTCTCGGGTTTGGACCATTGGAGGACATGGTGGGCGATTTATTAAAAAGATTAGTGCGAATGGCATCTTTGATGGCTTCGCTACCGGCATCGTTACCGTAAAATAAATTTAATAGCTCATCGCCGCGATTACGTGGTGAACCTGTCGCCGTCGCATCACCTTTCTCCAGGTCATGTAAGCCCCACGTCATACCGCCTATTTTAGGTGCCTTGCTGCCCAGCTTGGCGCGCACTGTATTGGCAACGACATTGTGGAACTCAAAAAGCTCTTCCCAGGTTGATAAATGACCTTCATGACTTGGAACATTCATCAACATATCGGGTTCGTTAACTACCTCCCAATATTTAGGCATTGGAATAGCCTTAGGATCATTCTCGTATTGCACAAAGAATTTATTCAAAAATTCAGCGTACCACTCTGCTGCATCTTGGGCGGTACGGGGGCGCCAGGGCGTTTCACTGGTTAAGCCACCACCGAACCAGGAATAGGAACTCCAGTTAGGATAAGCGGGTCTTGGTTGCGAACCCATAATTAAGGACGAGGTCCGGTCAAAATATTCCTGGGCATCAGCATATTTGGTATCCAACGCTTCTCTGTATTGAGCAGAAAGTGTCGATAACTGTGTCAAGTCAGCCTTTTCGGCGTAGCCCCAAGGAAAGGGAGTGGGACTGTAAGTAGAACGGGTTTCGTCGCCACCCGTTTGGCTGAAGTAGTACATAGCCAAGCCATTGTCGCGGCCAAAGGTCACACCTAAATCCATCAAATAATCAAGCTTTTCTTTTTCGCCCAGAAAGTCATTTTCCATTGGGCTTGCATGAATGGTGATACGCCGCTCGCGTCCAAAATCTGAAACGCCGTTGACGGAATGTTTGATATTCGCATTGATATCGACTTTAACGTTTTGCGCCAGCGCTGAGGACGCCATGCTACCCAAAATACCAGTAGTAATAGCGGCAACAGCAAGGCGGAGTTTATGTTGCTTAAACATAATAGCCTCTTTGAGATGATAATTATCGTTATTGGAAAAGTACAAAAGCTGAGAACACGTTGTTGCTATTATTATTATTTGACCAAGGCGATTCTTGTTATTGCAGATCGCGGTCCCTGCCGACTGAAACCGTAGTCGTGCTAAACGGCAGGTACTAGGATTTTACCCACACCCAAAAGGCTAAAATATCATTTTGTTAACATTTTACTATTAACTATATAATTTTTCTTCATGCGACCCGGTGCTTTCGCACTAAATAAAGAATATGCCGACCAAAAATATGCGCCGCTATGACAAACTCCTTTATCCCTCTATCACGCCCTCATATTGTTAACAATTAATAATTGACTTATAGTGAGAAGCGCAGATGATACCTCAGGAGGGCAATGGGCAAGCACCCAATTCTCCTGACATAAGACTGCCCTGGGTTCGATCAAATCATAAAACCTGTGTCGGCCCTTGATATACCAAGAACAAGTCGATAGAGACTATAAAAATGAACAACCATGAGGAGTACGTGGTATGGCTAATATTCAACACCGCTTTGAATTAAAAATGCTTTCCGCCGCAGTGATAGCTGCATCTAGCATCAATCTTTATGCACAAGACGGCCTAATTGAAGAAGTTGTCGTGACCGGAATCAGGGGTTCGCTGATTGGCGCAATGGAAACTAAACGCCAAGCAAGCGGCGTTGTAGATGCCATCAGTGCAGAAGATATTGGTAAATTTCCTGATACCAACCTCGCCGAATCCTTACAACGTATTACCGGTGTATCCATTGACCGCACCAACAATGAAGGTAATCAAGTGACCGTTCGAGGCTTCGGCCCCAGCTTTAACTTGGTAACATTGAACGGACGTCAAATGCCAAATTCATCCGCCTTAGACGGCACGCCCATTTCTCGCAGCTTTAATTTCCGTGAAATTGCAGCAGAAAGCGTTTCCGGCGTAGAGGTGTATAAAACCGGTAAAGCAAACGTGGCCTCAGGTGGTTTGGGTGCAACCATTAATTTGAATACAGCTAAACCATTTGACTTTGATAACCTAGTCGCTCATTTCAGTGTTAAAGGTGTAATTGAACCCACTGTTGAAACAGGCGACGACGTAACTCCTGAAGTTTCCGGCATGATCAGCAATACGTTTGCTGATGGGAAGTTTGGCGTGCTCGCGTCCTACTCATATGCAGAACGCAATTTCCATGTAGATCGCATCGGAACACAAAATGGTTGGAGCCGCGGCTATCCAGGTCAACAAAACCCTGATACCAGCGCCATTAATACTGAGCGCAATCCCACTCAAGCGACTTGGCGAGTTCCCACTGTCGATTTGGACAACGCCAACTACGAGCGCACTCGTCAAAACGGTCAATTGGTATTGCAATTTGCCCCACTTGATAATCTGACAGCATCTGTTGATTACACCATGTCACGTCTCGAAGAAGACGGCGCCATGAATCGCATGAGCTTTTGGTTTGATGATGTGCAAACAGGTAAAGCAGATGAAAATGGCACCATCATCAATCCTGCTCGTCAAAATGACGAACTAAATTTTTGGGCTTGGGAATATGGTTTCACTACAGAAAACGATTCATTTGGTGTAAATGTTGAATGGGATGTGAATGATAAACTGTCTTTCACTCTGGACGCACATGACTCAACCTCTCACGCAAACCCAGGCGCACAACCTGCAGAACGCATTGCGAATACCAAAAATCCATTTGGCGCAGTGGATATCGCGGCCGATTTTTCCGGAAAAATCCCAAGCGTTTCCTATGACGATTCAGCACTACCAGGAGGCGCATACAACAAAAACAACATTGTTGGCGATCTCTATCAAGAACGCGGTCACGAGCTTGAAAATAATATTCAACAGATTCAATTACATGGCGTTTGGAGTGTTGACTCCGGCGCTCTCACAGCCATTAATTTCGGTCTTGCACAAACCAAAAACACTGTAGACGTTTTCGACATTTACAGCGCCAATTTCGCTCTCACCGGCATGGATCTTAGCGACCTTGATTTGACCTTTGAACCAGGCGATATAGGTTATGAGCAAGTACCTGTATTTAGCGCTAATCAGTTTATTGACTTGGTTTATGCTCAAAACCTGAATAACCCAATGACATCTGGAATCAACGGTGTAGAAGAAGAGATTAGTGCAGTGTATTTGTCATTTGATGTTGATACGGAATTCAATCAAATGCCAGTGAAAGCCAATATTGGTATTCGCTACGAGGAGACGGATGTTACCTCCTACACCATTACCAATCCTGTGATTGGATTCAACTGGGTATCGCCACTGGAAATGTCCAAGATTTATTCTGACACTGAACAGCCTGATGAGCTGAGTGGTAGTTATGACAATTTCCTTCCTAATTTGGATTTTAGCTTGGAATTGCGTGAAGACTTGATAACGCGCTTCTCATTCAGTAAAACGATTGCACGCAGTAACTTTGATGCAATGTTCCCAGGAACTGACTTAATTACCCATTTATCCACAGGTCCATTCAAAGCCAATCAAGGTAACCCTGAAATACTTCCGTACGAATCAGAAAATCTGGACTTATCTCTGGAGTGGTACTACGCAGACGGCAGTTACGTATCCGCAGGATATTTCCGCAAAAAAGTAGATAATTTTATCTCTTTGGGTCAAGAAGACCGTATCATCGAAGTAGCGGGTGCCCCACTCACCAACCCAGCTGCCAACCCACGTCCGGGCTGTCCTGATGGTACCGTTGCCAATCCAGTTCCCGCTTGTACATCGCAATCCGGAGACCCGGCTATTGTATGGGAGGTATCAACTCCCCAAAACCTGGATGATTCCCTCGTAGATGGGTTGGAATTCAACATTCAACACATGTTTGGTGAGTCAGGTTTTGGGGCTGTCGTCAACTACACCATGGTTGACAGCGATGATAGCTATGACGTTTACAGCCTAGAAAATGATTTGGCACTAACCGGCTTAAGCGATACAGCAAACGTTGTTGGTTTCTATGAAATGAATGGCTTCCAAATACGTATCGCTTATAACTGGCGTGACAAGTTCCTCCTTACTTCTAGCACCGAACCAACTTTCACTGCCGCCTATGACCAAATCGACATCAATGCGAGCTATGACATCAACGACAATGTATCCGTCTTCATTGAAGGTTTGAACATAACAGATGAAGCCACGCATCGATATGGTCGATGGACTAACCAAATCAAAGACTACGAGCAATATGGTCCTCGTTATAATATAGGTGTACGTGCGAAATTCTAATTGTCCATGTGCAATAGGCAATTATGATTAAGCATAAAGGTCGCCTATTATTGGCGACCTTTTTTTTCCAAAAAAAATGAATAATAAAAATAGCGGTGTAGATATGACAACAGCAATAAAATCCATTGTTATTGTTGGAGGTGGCGCTGCCGGTTGGATTACCGCAGGCACACTTGCGGCCAAAATACTTAATCAATACAACGAAGGTATCCAAATTACCCTTGTAGAATCACCCAAAACTCCGATTGTGGGTGTGGGTGAAGGAACATGGCCTACCATGCGAAACACCTTAAAAAAAATGAATATACGTGAAACAGATTTCATTCGTGAATGTAATGCGTCCTTTAAACAAGGTGCAAAATTTGTAAATTGGTGCAATGGTCAAAAAGAAGATTTCTATTATCACCCGTTAGTACTACCGCAGGGATTTTACGATATCAATCTCGTCCCCCATTGGTTAGTCAATCCGCAAAACAACTCATTTTCCAATGCTGTTTGCGTGCAGGAAACGCTCTGCGAAGCAGGCTTGGCACCAAAATTAGTCAGCACACCGGAATACGTTGGCGTTGCCAATTATGCCTACCATTTGGATGCAGGTGCATTTGCAGAATTTTTAAAAAAGCACTGCACGACCAATCTCGGTGTCACTCACTTATTGGCCGATGTCATACATGTTAATACAGCCGAAAATGGTGATATAGCCTCAATTACAACTGACACATTGGTCGATATTACAGGCGATTTATTTATTGACTGTAGTGGATCTAATTCACTATTGCTTGGCAAACATTATGAAGTGCCATTTATATCCTGCAAAGATGTACTTTTTATCGATATGGCACTGGCAGTCCACCTCCCCTATGAAAATGACAACAGCCCTATAGCCTCTCACACCATCTCTACCGCTCAAGATTCCGGTTGGATTTGGGATATAGGCCTACCTACGAGGCGCGGTATAGGCCATGTATTTTCAAGTGCGCACACCAGCGTAGAACAAGCTGAAGAGAAATTGCACCTGTATCTCAGTCATTTTTCATCGAATACCGATCAACTTTCGGTGCGAAAAATTCCTATCATCCCAGGACATAGAGAAAGGTTTTGGGAAAAAAACTGCGTAGCTGTAGGGCTATCCGCAGGCTTTCTTGAACCCTTGGAGGCATCAGCGCTGGTATTGATTGAAATATCGGCCGCGATGATTGCTGATCAACTTCCCACAACTCGTCCTGCGATGGATATTATTGCAAAACGATTTAATGAAACATTTTTATATCGCTGGCGACGTATTATCGACTTTCTAAAATTGCATTACGCCCTCAGCAAACGCAACGACAGTGATTTTTGGCGAGACAATCGACACTCAAACAGCATTCCAGAAAGCTTGCAGGATCTGATGACATTATGGCGCTACCAGGCTCCTTGGTATATGGACTTTGATCGGGCGGTAGAAGTCTTTCCTGCTGCGAGTTATCAATATTTACTCTATGGCATGGGCTATACAACTGAAGCCAGTCCAAAAGGCATGTCACAACCTAATCGAAAATTAGCGCAAGAATTATTCAATAAAAATGCCATCCTTGCTCAACAGCTAAGAAAACAACTTCCCAGCAACAGGGAGCTGATCAACAAAATAATAGAATATGGATTACAACCGATCTAATCTGCCTTTAGCGTCTAACTATAGCGAGCCATTATGAGCAATAGCATTGAAATACTGAATTACTGGGCGCACTCTCAATTAAGAGTGGTTACTAACCACGGTACAGAATATGGAGAAAATATTAATAGCATTCCCGTACTGATTCATGAATTGAAAAATTTAGCACAGGAATACCCGGTATGCTTTATGAAACACCCAGATACAGGCCAGTTTAATCTGTATGCTCTGCTAGGTTTTGCACCTGAAGAGAATCTTTATTTGGAGAAAAACAACAAATGGAATGCCAATTACATTCCGCTACACATCCAACGCCAACCGTTTATTGTTGGGCGTCGCCAGACCGCATTAACCACCAAAGAAAACAATTTCGACCAAGATTCCGGTTTTATAAGCATCAACACCCGCAGCAAACGTATCAGTAAAACTCAGGGAGAGCCGCTCTTTAATCCGGATGGGACACCTACTGCTTATCTTAATTCTATTAATGAATTACTGAGCCAATTAACACCTGGCGAGGAAAAAACCAAAAAATTTATTCATGAGTTATTAGAGCTCCAGCTTCTGGAGTCGGCACGAATCAAGATTGCCTTTAATGATGGCCTAACCTTTAGCTACGAGGGCATCTACACCATCAATATCGATAATTTTAATAACTTAAACAAAGGATCAGTCGGTCGGTTACAGGATAATAATTTCTTAGATCCGATACAGTTCATTATCCATTCGCTAAAACAATTCCAACGACTTATTGACCTAAAAAATAGTAAAATACAAGGTTAAGAAATGAAACCGTATATAGCAATAACAATGATTTTTATAATGATGCTAACCATTACAGCCTGCGTACAAAGAAAACTAGATATACGCGAAAAATACTTTTTTCCAGAACTAAAACAAGCAATAGGTTCCATAGAAATTATGGATGATCGCGCCTTAAGGTTAATCGACCCAACGCAAAAAATCGTTATTCGCGCTGATGGTTTCAGCTGGACTGAAGGGCCTTTATGGGTCAATGAATTACAAGCACTGCTATTCTCAGACATACCCAACAATCGCATTATGCTGTATCAACCCGGCATAGGAACTCGCCTTTATCTGGAGCCATCTGGTGCAACCTCCCTCTTTCCTGGAGATGATAATAGTGGCTCAAATGGACTATTACTCAACAGCAAAAATGAATTGATCTTATTGCAGCAAGGCGATCGGCGCATCGCACTTATGAATGCCCCTTTAATTAACCCTGCATCAGAGTACAGAAATATTGTCAGTGAATTCAAGGGAAAACGACTCAATAGTCCTAACGATGCCGTACTCAGCCATAGCGGAAATTTATACTTTACTGACCCACCTTACGGCTTGGCTGGCGGGATGGCTGACAAACGTAAAGCTCTGGAATTTCAGGGTGTCTACAAGCTAACTAGCTCAGAGAAAATAGTATTATTGGATGACCAAGTGAAACTTCCTAATGGTATAGGCCTTTCAACCGATCAGAAAACCTTATACATCGCCGTTTCAGATACAGAGCATCCACATTGGCTTGCCTACGACTTAGACGAACGCGGAGAAACATTGAATAAACGTGTTTTTTATGATGCAAGTGACATAAAAAATAATCCTAACCACCAAGGTGTTCCCGATGGGATGACCACTCACTCTACCGGTTTTTTATTTGCAACTGGTCCCGGTGGTGTTTGGTTGTTTTCGCCAGAGGGTGAGGTATTAGCCAAAATTTACACCGAAAAATTAGCCGCTAATTGTGCGCTTTCCAGTGATGAAAAAACTTTATTCATCACGGCGCATGACACAATAATGAGCCTGTCGTTGAAATAATCTATCAACTTTTAAACACGTATTTAGTGGATCGCTACAAAAAATCGGCACACACCGAATTACTATGCGAGCCAATACCAACCCACAAGAGGAAATAAAATGAGAAACAATCAATTGCGGTTTGCCAAAAAAGTACTCGCTGGCGCCCTAACATTAGCAGCGCTTAGCAGCACTGCGGGGCAATCCAAAATTCCCGGCAGCATTGAAAATTTTGATAATTTTTCGCTGAATAACGCAATGAAAAGTAACGTGAACGCCAGCTTGATAGATGGGCAGGAAAAAAATCAGGGTAAAGCACTTAAATTGGTATTTGAGCCGCGTGAAGAGTCCACCATTGAATTACCTACCCCCTCACAAGGTTATTGGAATTGGACTTATGCAGGTGATTTAAATTTAGCACTAGACATTAAAAATCCAGGCACCCAATCTTTCCAGTTTTGGTTGACACTGATTGATGCCAATGGTCGCAAGCAGGAGCGTAGCGCAGTGATTAACGCGGGGCAATCAGCCCGATTTTATGCACCTTTAACCGGAAGGGTCGCTAATGCACAAACAGGTATGCGCGAAACCCCGCCGGCATGGAAAACCAGTGAAGAAAAATTATTCTGGCGCTCAGGCGACCGAGATTTTGATTTTACTAAAGTCACAAATATTATTGTCAAAGCTTATGCACAGTTTGAAACCAACACATTGATCATAGACAACCTTGAGCTGCGTGTTAATCCGGCACAAGATCCTGAATACTTGGTAGGTATAGTCGATAAATTTGGCCAGGCCGCGAAAAAAGATTATCCCACCAAAATTCATTCCGAAAAGCAACTAAAAGCAGCAGCAAACGCCGAATTGGCCAGCCTGGCTAATGCCAAACAACCTGACGATAGATCGCGTTATGGCGGTTGGAGCAAAGGTCCAAGACTGGAAGGTACCGGTTATTTCCGTGCCGAAAAAGTCGATGGCCGCTGGTGGATGGTAGACCCTGATGGTTACTTGTTTTTTTCCAGCGCCATTGCCAATGTGCGAATGGCAAATTTAGAAACCATCACTGGTTATGATTTTAACGATGCCAGCGTGCGCAAAATTGATCCTGAAGAATTAACCCCCGAGGATTCGCGCGATATTATTCCGGTCGACAAAAAGTCTTTGACCTCTCGTTTTCTTGCATCACCATTACGCCGTGAAATGTTTCAATGGCTGCCACCCTACGATCACGAACTCGGTGAACATTATGGTTACAGGCGCACAGTGCACCAAGGTGTCATTGAACATGGTGAGGTTTATAGCTTTTACAAAGCCAACCTGGAGCGACGCTACGGCCAAACCTCGCCTAATTCCTACATAAACACATGGCGAGAAGTCACGCTAGATCGCATGGTAGACTGGGGCTTCACCTCCTTCGGCAACTGGATCGACCCCATGTTCTACGATAACAAACGCATGCCTTTTTTTGCCAACGGTTGGATTATCGGTGATTTTAAAGTGCTCTACTCTGGGCAGGATTATTGGTCACCACTACCCGATGTTTATGACCCCGAATTTAAACGTCGCGCAAATTTGACCATCAGTCAAATTGGTCGAGAAGTAAAAAATACCCCCTGGTGTGTTGGCGTATTTGTCGACAATGAAAAAGGTTGGGGCTCTATGAAAAGTGACCGCGCCCACTTTGGCGCCGTCTATTACGCGTTAAGCAAAACCTCCGATGAAAGCCCTGCGAAAAAGCGATTTACTCAATTGCTTAGCAAAAAATACGGTGATATTGCGGCGCTAAATAAAGCTTGGGGTACACAGATCGGTTCATGGTCAAGCTTTGCAGGCGGTATTACAATGGACAAACTTAACGATTCGTCACGCGCGGATTTTTCAATGCTCTACGCGGACTATGCAGAAACCTATTTCCGCATTGTGAGCAGCGAACTTAAACGCGCCCTGCCCAACCATATGTATATGGGCGTGAGAATTGCCGCCGAATGGGGCATGCCTGTTGAAGTTGTCGCCGCCGCCAAAAAATACAGCGATGTACTTAGCTTTAATAATTATCGCGAAGGTATGCACCCGGACACTTGGGGATTCTTGAAAGATCTGGATTTCCCCACCATCATCGGTGAATACCACATAGGCTCAACATCCGATACGGATTTATATCACCCTGGATTAGTGATTGCTGCCGATCAAACCGACCGCGCGAAAATGTACGAAAACTACATGAATAGCGTGATCGACAACCCTTATATGGTGGGCGCACATTGGTTCCAATATATCGATGACCCAGTCACTGGCCGTGCATACGATGGCGAAAACTATAACGTAGGTTGGGTAAGTAATACTGACATCCCCTATCAACCCATGGTAGATGCGGCCAAGCGCCTGAATAAATCACTCTACCAGCGCCGCAGTAAAATTCCTCCTATTCAATAACTGAGAGTAGCCCTCAACTTAATGTTGAGGGCTAGCAGTCAAATACCTCATTAGACTCGATGAACCACCAACTCGGCGATTGATGCCCCCCCTCTCGCTCACAACCTGCGCGCTGACCTTCAATTGATCCACGTCTCGGATGGACTATTTTCTCGAGTTTTATGCTGACTGGTAACATTACTGTGGCCACACCAGGGATTTATAAAGTTCGTTTGCAAAGTTACGGAAGCGAAGCATGGCAATGGAATGCCGATAAATTGATATTAAATTTCGTCAAGTAAATTTTCAGCGTTGACGAACTCTCTTTCGTCAACGCTTTATTTAACTCGTCAGATACAGATTTTTGCGCCGCTGCATTGTCCTCTTCGTTCGTAAGCGTTCAGCTAACAGTCGCCGAAACACCCAGGAATTTAGATATTCACGTGCCAGTAAACACCGACAGGTTTTCACTTACTTTGTTGGGCAACGCACATCTCAAATCCCTTCATATTTTTGTCTACATTTTACGTTTGACAATATTTCGGGACAATGAAATATTAAAGGCGATGACCTAAAAGCAAGTCGTTTATTTTAATTTGTAAACTTGAATTTTCCTGGTGGGCGAGCCGCTCCCAAATCCGCATAAACTCCGCCTCCAGAGAGTTTAACAATCAAAAGGACAATAAATAACTATAAACGTATCAACCAAACGTCAGTCATCTCATCCGTATAAACTGGGGTATATCATCAACATCAATCTAGAAAGGACAACGATATGAAAATTAAACGCGTTTATCTATTCATGCTCGCCCTGCTTTTCTCCGCTTACGTCAATGCGCAGGATCAATGTGACTTCACGAGTCAGTGTAAGAATATATACGGAAGTCCAGCCACAGATTGCGCACAAAGTCGCACGGATAATAGCATATGCATGTGCGGCTCTCTTCGCTGCGATCAATATGGTGTTCCCAGCATCAACTACACTCGTGTCCCAGGCCGAATACAGGCTGAAGATTATGAAGAATTTTATGACGCAACTCCCGGCAATCAAGGGGGCCAATACAAGTCCGATGACGTAGATATACAATCTACTAACGATGCAGGTGGTGGCTTTAATGTAGGCTGGATTGATGCCGGCGAGTGGTTAGAGTTTCCCATCGACATTACCGAGGCCGGCAACTATCAGATTCAATTTAGAGTGGCCTCTCTCAACGGTAGTGGAACGATCTCTATGGATATAGACGGATCATCTTTCAATGCCACCGTAGACGTCCCTAACACAGGAAATTGGCAGCAATGGCAAACGGTAACTTCTGTTCATAAAAATTTTTCAGTTGGTAAAAGGATATTGCGTTTAACTGCTTTAGAGGGTGGATTCAATTTAAATTGGATTGACATACAAAAAGCCGACGGAGGAACCACTCCGCCGGGTAACACGAACACAATGCTAGGTAAATTTAATATCAATAAAGACTTGCTACTTGCTCATTTTGATCAGAAGCCTGACCTTGACGATGTTCATGCAGTTGCGGCCCTAGCCACAATGCTACGTGACCAACGGTTCAGAACTATCAAATACCACGCAGTCGCTGGAACCACAGGAACGCAAGGCGGACGATATATTGATGCACCTCATCTTTTTAATCTGGCATTTGGCGCCAACTGGTCAAATGCATCCACAAACTGGAATAGTGCCGTGAACACGGTAGCACAAAAGGCTCTCGCAACTTTGAATAGCGGCGGACACGTTTGGGTACAAGAGGCGGGCCAGTCTGACTTTACAGCTGATGTAGTTAGGCTGATAAAACAAACGAACGGTTCCATCAATTTGAAAAACCAATTCCATGTGGTACAGCATTCAAATTGGAATGAAGATAAGACAACCCCTGCTGACCTGAACTACGTCAAAACCACCGTTCAGTACAACAAAATCGCTGATGGCAATGCTATGAATAATGGCACGCCTGGCTTTAACACGAAAGATGGTTCCGACTGGGTTAGAGCAAAAT
This sequence comes from Cellvibrio sp. ARAG 10.3, assembly GCF_051846955.1. NCBI lineage: Bacteria > Pseudomonadati > Pseudomonadota > Gammaproteobacteria > Cellvibrionales > Cellvibrionaceae > Cellvibrio > Cellvibrio sp. ARAG 10.3. The sequence goes on along the minus strand of NZ_JBPYCU010000020.1, from coordinate 65,438 downwards.
CAAATCAGACGGTTGGAGCGATCTGGAGCGAAGCGCAGAGAGTCGCTAATGCTAACAATAGCTCCAGTGGATATGAAAATCCATCGATCAAAGCTGGAGGTTTCGATTTTTCAGATTGCGTAGAGAATGTTTGGATATTTGGCTTTCTACAAGTGAATAACGTCAAAGGGTTTTTCAATGAATTTTTGAGTTCCCCGACAACCTCCACTCCCCCCAATAACTCGTCAGATGCCCTCGCGTTTACCGAACAGAACGGTCTGTTGGTTGTTGAATTAGAATCTACCAGCTATAGCAACAGCTGGTTATTAGAATCGGGAAACGGGTCATTTAATGGAAACTTCCTAACCTGGAAGGGTAACGACAGCTTTGGCACACCCGGTATGGGGACTATCAGTATACCTGTTAAAATCAACAATCCCGGCCGGTACAAATTTAATATGCGAAGCATCATTCGTCACGGTACCTCTACGACAGAAGCTAATGATTCCTGGTTAAAAATCAATGCCGACAAGTTTTATGGATTCAAAAACGGCCACATCGTTTGCCCTAGAAATACCGTAGCTGAAAGTTGTAACGGAGACGTCCCCAAAGGGTCATCCAGCAACGGCTGGTTCAAGGTATACCGTTCTGGCAGTCCCGCGAATAGCTTCCTGTGGTCAGCCCTCACCAGCGACAATGATGGACACAATATCTTTGCCGAGTTCAATCAAGCGGGCACTTATTCACTTGAAATTAGCGCACGCTCGAAGAATCACGGCATTGATAGGATTGTACTTCATCGAGATGGCAACAATGAGAACAATGTTTTATCAGCTTATGCGACTAGCTCGGAACGCCCAGAATCACAACTGCAATAGAATATGTTAATACTCATTCATTAAACAACAGACGGCATCTAACAGAATGCCGTCTGTATTATTAATTCCGAATCGTAATATTAATCTCGATGGCGGTTCCAGATAACCCGCATTTACTTCTGTCTGCTCAAAAACGTTCATCAATCGAATTGTCCAATTACATCAGCTCGGTAGACATTGAATTAATGAATATCTGGGGAATCCTCTTAAACTGCTATTTATATGATTTCAACAGTAATAATAGGAGATCAGCTAAGATCGGATGAAGCTATTGCACAAATCGAATAATTATTTATTATTTAACGAATATTCGCTTTAAGTGCAGCAGTAGCTTCACGGATGTTGCCACTCCGCAGCGCATCGCTAACAGCCTTATGCTCATTGACACAATCCATCGGCGTTGTAATACGTTTATAGTTCATGCGCATACGTAAAATAATGGGCTGCCACAAATTGACCAGCTCTTCACCACCGGCTTTCATAACAAGATAACGATGAAAGTCCATATCGGCTTTAGTAACTTCAGTATAATTTTCGTTATCAAAAGCATCTTGCAGTCGATCCAATATTGCATCGATTTCTGCAAAATCAGCCTCCTGTAGCTTCCCCTTCAAGCTTTTTAATGCATGAAGTTCGATCCTGGTGCGAATATCTATCATCAACTCCTGAAGTTCTGGTGACAAAAGACTATTCACTGAAACGCCGCAGTTATTTTTGGCGACAAGCAATCCTTCTTTTGTAAGCTGAAGCAATACATCGCGCACTGGACCACGCGACACGCCAAAACGCGCAGCCAAAGCCGCTTCATTTAATTTGGCATTGGGCGGTATATCACCCGAAATAATGTCCGACCTGATTTGGTCCGCAATTTGATCTCGAACCGGGATGATTCTTTTTGTTTCTCTCATGATCTGCATAACCTTCCGCATTTAACCTTGCTGGGAGTCATAAGGCTAAGCTATTTGCAGACTTTTGACAATAATCCGCCCAAATACCCACGGGTAGATGTCAAAGATCGTTCCAAACACATCTACCCTCTGGGTCCGGACATTACAAAGTAGTGGGCTAAAGATTAGTATCTCTCACTTAAATAGACAGTCTTCTTCTCCAAATATTGTTCCAGGCCGTATTTACCATCTTCACCGCCAGCACCACTCATCTTCCATCCATTATGGAAACCTTGATGTTGCTCGCCGATGCCGCGATTTACGTAGATTTCACCCACCTCCATTTCCGCAATAGAACGATGGATGTAATTGAGGCTTTGTGTAAACAGGTAGGCCGAAAGACCATATTCGCTATCGTTAGAGTATGTGATAGCCTCATCAATGCTACTGATTCTAACGATGGGTAATATCGGCCCAAAAGTCTCCTCATGCACCAAAATATTATCTTGTTTTACATTGGTCAGCACCGTAGGCTCATACCAATTACCCTGCTCAAAACCGGGCACCACAGCAGGCTTACCACCACAAGCCAACTCTGCCCCCTGAGCCAAACCTTTCTTTACCAATCCGTCTATATGCTCAACTTCACGGCGATTGACCTTAGGGCCGATCTGCGTTGTAGGATTCATAGGATCGCCCACCACCAGGGCTTTTACCTTAGGCACGAGCCTGGAAACAAATGCCTCATATACTTTCTCATGCACATAGAGGCGCTCAGCACAGGTGCACACTTGTCCGCAGTTGGCAAAGCGAGTCCAGAGCGCTTCCTCGGCCGCCAATTCCAAATCAGCGTCTTCCATCACTATGAAGGGCGCTTTTCCACCTAACTCTAACATTACGGGCGTTAAATGCTGGGCACTGGCTTTATAGATAATTTGTCCAGCACGGGTACTACCGGTCATGGTAATTAAGCGCGTAATAGGACTTTCACATAAATGCTGCCCTACTACCGAACCTGAACCGTTAACTATATTCAATACACCCGCTGGAATACCCACTTGATTAGCGATTCGCCCCAGCTCCATAGTAGTTAATGGGGTCTCCTGGGTAGGTTTTACCACAATTGTATTACCGGTTATAAGAGCTGGTCCGATTTTACGTCCAGCTAATGCCAAAGGGAAATTCCAGGCGGTGATAGCAACCACAACGCCCCGTGGCACCTTGTGAATATAGATTTTTTCATTGGGTTTATCGGAAGGCAGAATATCGCCTTCAATAGTGAGCGCGTTATCACACGCATATTCTATAAACGTGGCCGTTGCTTCGACCTCGCCCCGCGCCACCTCAATCAATTTTCCCTGCTCTTGCACCAACATGGTGGCAAGCAATTCACTTTCTTCCCGAATAGCTTGCGCAAATTTTCGCAATAGTGTGGCACGCGAACGCGCAGTTAACGCTGCCCATGGTTTTTGTGCTGCCTGCGCCGCCTCTAATGCCTCCTGAGCATCCTCTTTACATCCCTCAGGGATACGGCCAATTTCAGCACCAGTACTTGGACTATAAACCACAATATGGCCAGACGCTTTCGATGGTACATAATGACCATTAATAAAGTTAAGATCATTTTTCATAGTTCTTATCTCCCCATCCAGCCGCCGTCAACTAACACGGTGCTGCCATTCATATAGTTAGAGGCACTTGATGCTAAAAACACAATCGGGCCCTTGAAGTCTTCCGGCGTACCCCAGCGTCCCTGGGGGATACGACTAAGAATAGACGCAGAGCGATCTTTGTCATTGCGCAAGGCTTCGGTATTGTCAGTGGAAATGTAGCCCGGTGCAATGGCATTAACGTTAATACCCTTCGACGCCCACTCATTCGACAACGCCATCACCAGCTGACCCAATGCACCCTTACTCGCTGCATAACCAGGCACAGTCACACCACCTTGATAAGTTAACAGTGACGCTGTAAAAATGATTTTACCGCTTTTTCGCGCAAGCATGGTTGCGCCAATTTCACGACTTAAAATAAATTGTGAATTCAAGTTCACATTAATAACTTGATCCCAATACTCATCGCTGTGTTCAGCAGCAGGTGCGCGCAAAATAGTCCCTGCGTTGTTAACCAGAATATCAATCACTGGATGCGCTGCTTTTACTTTCTCAATAAATTCATAAAGACTAGTGCGACTGGCAAAGTCACATTGGTAAGCACTGAATTTTTTGCCTGTTGCTAATACTGCTTTTTCTATATCCGAGCCTTTTAATTCGAGCGTGGCAGATACGCCTATAATATCCGCACCTGCTTCCGCAAGTGCAACAGCCATGGCTTTACCTATACCGCGCTTACAGCCAGTCACTAACGCGACTTTACCATCTAAGCTAAATTGATCCAGCATGAACAATTTACTCCGCGCAAGAAACCAAGGCTTTCATGCCGGCAGGATTGTTATCCATGCTGGCAAACGCACTCCCAATATTGTCCAAACTAGATACCGAGCTTATGAATGGATCCAGATTTACTTTACCTGATGCAACCAGTGCAATCGCCATATCAAAGTCGGCTGCTTCGTAAACGCGTGCGCCCACTAACTCCAGCTCCTTCCAGAAAAACTGAAACATATCAACCTCAGGCTTCTGCGAATGGATGGCAACCATACAGATACGGCCGCGAACTGAGGCAATTTTAGTCATGGCTTCAATAGCAGCCTTCACTCCAGATACCTCAAAGACTACGTCTGCTCCCTTACCGTTTGTCCATTCTTTAACAGTTGCATCCAAATCTTGCTCAAGAGGGTTCACTGTTTTTATACCATTTTTTTGAGCGAATTCGTTTCGGACCTGATTAACCTCGGAAATCATTATCTCTGCGCCGACACTTTTTCCAACCAAGGCAACCAATTGTCCAATTGGACCACCACCAATAACAACCGCTTTCTCACCTGCCTTCAATCGCGCCCGAGAAATATCGTGCACTGCTACCGACAATGGCTCAATCAACGCCCCCTGTTTAAGATCAATATTATTAGGAAGCTTGTGCAAAGTGCGCGCCTTTACAGTCCATGAATTTTGGAATGCACCCGGGCTATCAATGCCCATAAATTTCAATTTATGGCACACATGACTATGGCCCGCCGTGCATGCTGGGCACTGACCACAGTAATCGAGGGGGCGAACAACTACACGATCACCAATGTTAAAACCAGTTACATTTGAACCCATTTCAACAATGGTGCCTGACATTTCATGACCAATAATTTGCGGCGGCGCAACGCGCTGATCCATGACACCATGATAAATATGCATGTCCGTCCCACAGATACCAACAAATCCTACTTGTAAACGAACTTCATCTGCCGAGGGCGCTACAATTTGCCCTTCAACAACCTGAAAGCCTTTATTACCGACATATTGAGCAGCTAACATAATTTTCGACCCTCTCAGGATTGTTTAATTAAGTGTGGAAGTAATAATTGTTCATCGAACACGACACCGGTACCGGATTCATCGGAAGCAACGGCAAAACCATCAGCTATCACAACCGGACGCGTGGTATAAGCATCGATTGGAAAGGAGTGAACCTCGAGATAACCGGCGTGAGACTGGGAAGACATCAGGGACACATGCAGCTCGTGCATTCCGTGACTGCAAACAGGTAGGTTATGTGCATAGGCAAGCTCAGCTACTTTTAACCACCCAGTGATGCCACCGATGTTGGATGCATCTGGCTGCAAGAACCCTAATTTGGCTTGTTTAATGGCATAGGTAAATTCGTGAATGGTGTGTAAATTTTCACCCATCGCCAATGCAATATTGATGCTATCCGCAATCCGAGCATAACCTTCGTAATCATCGGGAATCGTTGGCTCTTCAAACCAGGTAATATCGTACGGCTCTATTGCCCGACCAAAACGAATGGCTTTCTCAACGGTCATTGAATAGTTGGCATCAACCATAAATGTGGCGTCCCTGCCGATTAATTCACGCACAGCAGCTACGCGTGCTACGTCTTCCTTATAATTCTCTTTACCGACTTTGATTTTTACAGCATTAAAACCACGCTCCAAATAGCTTTCTATATTTTTCAGTAGCTTTTGCTCGTTGAAATTCAAATCAATACCACCCGCATAACAACGGGTTTTGTTATTGGCAGCTCCCGCCAGTTTCCACAACGGCAAGTCCAAACGTTTACAACGAATATCCCACAAAGCGATATCAACAGCGGAGATGGCAAAGCTGACCAAGCCACCGCGCCCTACGTAATGCAGATGCCAGCCCAAATCCTCCCAAATCGCGTGAATATCCGATGCATCGCGACCAATTAACATCGGTTTTAACTCATCATCCAAGAGGGAATAAATAGCACGCCCACCTTTACCACCGGTATAGGTATAACCAACCCCTTCTGTGCCATCCTGACAATAGATGCGGCAAACCAGCAATTCAAAACATGTGTGGTCGCCATGTTTTGCATCGGATAACACCTCAACCAGAGGCACCTGGTAATATTCAGTTTTGATAGCTTTGATGTGTGTTGCAGAGAGCTCATGATGACTCTTGCAAGGAAGCGCATTAAGCATAGGCCGACCCCAAAATGTGTATTGTTAACAATCTACACTCGGGTCAGCGCATTGTAAAGTAAAAAAGTTCAATGATTTTCAAATAATGGATGCGGAAAAATCATGCAGAACAACAAGAGTTGGCGAGAGAGGTGCTCCTTCCGACACTGCCCGATCGCAGCTTTGTGCAACGCAATGCTTAGGTTAGACCATGACAAATGCCGCAACGCAACATTAGTTACCTGCGGTAAGCAGGGTTTCGATTTCCTCCAGACTTTTACCCTTGGTTTCCGGCACCACTTTTAGAACAAAAAAAGCCCCCAAAACACAAAAACAGAAGTATATCCAGAATGTGGCTGCAACACCCTGAACTTCTATTTGCCAAGGAAACAGAGTAGGCACCAATATTCCACCAAACAGTGTACAAACCAGCGCACAAGCGGGAATCGCCACACCCCTTATTCGTGTGGGAAATATTTCGGAAAGCAAAATCCACATAACCGGACCTAGCGAAAAGTTAAATGCCGCCACGAAACCAATCAGTCCTGCAAACACCAGCACTCCCTGCATACGTGCTGCTACATTCAGTAAATCAGCCTGCAATGAACTCGGCGCTATCGAACCTAGATTTGCCGCCAGCGCTCTCTTAAATTCCAGATCACTCAAATATTCGACGTCGAGCATCGGGGCTAGCAGTCCCGTATCCATCCTGCCGTCAAAGGCTGCTACAGATTCCGCTGTTAACATATAGGTTGCCTCGGCAAAACCGTACGCGACAATACCCATGCTTATGGCCGCCCAAGCCGAACCCCACAGTAAAATTGGCCGACGCCCCATTCGATCTATCATTAGCAATGCAAGGAATGTAAAAAATAAGCCTATCGCACCTACCCATACAGTTTGCTGAAAAGCACTGACATCGCCCCCACCCACTTGTGAAAAAATGAACGGCATATATCCCAAAACAGCATTCATTCCACATAGAGATTGGAGCATGGCCGCACCAACCCCAATAAAAAGCGCAATACGCAGCCTGGATTTAAACAACAACCCCAACTGCTCATTTACGCTTAACGAATGTTCAGCCCCCCTCAAATTTTCACAAATTTGTGCAAATTGATGCTTAACCATCTCAGCGGGGGCAATTTTTGCAATCACCTCTTTCGCCTTATGCTTAAAACCATTCATAACCAACCAACGAGGACTCTCTGGAACAAAAAAGAGCAGCAAAAACCACAGGAGTGCCGGCAAGATTTCCAACCCTAACATCCAGCGCCAACTGGTTAAGGCTGTCAAACCAATCCAATTAGCCCACGCGGGCTGCGAACCAATCACTGTAATAATGCAAAAATTTAAAAGCTGTGCGACAAAAATTCCCACAACGATATTCATTTGATTTAAACCAACCAACTTACCTCGCAACTCAGGTGGAGCTATTTCACCAATGTACATGGAGGCGAGCGTCAGTGAGGCAAAAGCCAATCCACCCAAAAAGCGAGCAGCGAAGAGGGTTTCAAAACTCATCGCAAAGGCCGAGCCTACGGCCGAAATCAAATACAAAGCAGCAATAACGATTAAGGTATTTTTGCGCCCATACCGCTCGCAAAAATAGCCAGCATATAGCAACGCCACAATGGAACCCAAACCAGTAGCGCCACCAACTATGGCTCCTACCTGGAATGCAGATAAATTAAATTCCGCAATAATATATTTAATAGTGCCAGAAATTAACGCTATATCCAGACCAAATACAAAGCCCCCCAAAGCCACAACAAAGGAAAAGAAGAAGGCGTTGCGATTTGCGCTGTACATAAGAGATACCACTCATTCGTTATTATGGAAGCAAAAGTGCCGCCGGCGACCATTGCTGAAGATTCAAGCAACCGGATTCACCAAGAATAGCCTATGGCAGGCTAACACACATCCCCATTGTTAACAATTGACATTTACACAAGCACATTAGAATGATAGCGTAGCCCTTTGGGAAAATAGCAATAATCACAGATAGCAGGTACTCATTATGCAAAATAAAAAAAATATATACCCAACACGATCACTTTTATTAACATTCTTTGTCTTCCTTCTAAGCGCCTGTGGCGGCTCCAGCAGCTCCAGCAGCTCCAGCAGCTCCAGCAGCTCCAGCAGCTCCAGCAGCTCCAGCAGCTCCAGCAGTATACTCAACCCGACCAGCTCGCCCTCGTCCAGCGCGATTGCCAGCTTAAGCTCAGCCAGCAGCCAAACTAGTAATAGTGTGTCTTCCGCTGCTTCTAGTAGCCTCCCAATAATAAGTTTCAACATCGATATCAAGCATCAGGTAGGCGGTGTGGATAGTTTTGAGCGGAGCAAGTTTATCACCATCCACTCCACTAACACCGATCCAGATTGGCAGGGTTTGAACCAACAAAGCTTGAACGCACCGAATGCATCAGCCGATCTGATTGGAGACGTGATGGAGGGTTACGATGTGTATTTTGGCCGTGATACCGGCGCCATGGCATGGCAATTGAGTCAATTGAATCAGGATTCTGATCGCCCCGGCTTCGTAAGCGAAAGCCACGCCACAACCAAGGGGGGAGACACCCGTTGGATTTACAACAATAGTGCGAATTACACTAGTATTAGCCGATTCGAAAATCGCTTAACAGACAGCATCATAGCAGCACAACAACACCCCTACTGGCCGGATGGCAAGACGACAACCCAGGGCTGGGCATTTTCACAAGCTGACACCCCAAGCGAACCATTTGGAACCGCTACTGGTCATTACATGGGCCAATTTCTAGCCAAATATTTTAATCAAGGACCAGAAGATACATTAGGTCAACCCAAGCCGCGCCTTATAGAAGTGATGAACGAGCCCTTATACGATCTTGTTGATGCAGCTAGCACCCCTGTAGCTGTAGAAAAAATATTCCACTTCCACAACACCGTAGCAGCGGAGATTCGTAAAACGAACAGCGATGTTCTAGTCGGCGGCTACACAACAGCCTTTCCTGATTACGATAAAAATGATTTTCAACAATGGTTGACTCGTGACAAGTTATTTGTGGATATCGCAGGTGAGAATATGGATTTTTATTCTATTCACCTGTACGATTTTCCCGCTCACAACAACCGCGAAAAATATCGCCGCGGCAGCAATGTCGAAGCTACCCTGGATCTGATTGAGCATTACGACACCATCAAATTCGGTAGTATCAAACCACTCATTATTTCAGAATATGGGGCCAGCATTCATACCATGTTTTACGACCCCTGGACTCCGCAACGAGATGGTATCCGCATGGTCGCCATTAATGGTTTGTTGATGAGCTTTCTTGAACGCCCCAACAACATACTAAAAACCATTCCATTTATACCCCTAAAAGCAGAGTGGGGACGCGTAAATGGAGTACCCTACAATGATCGTCTTTTGCGACAACGTAAAGAGGCACCAGGTGATACAGGTGAGGAGTGGGTGTTCACCGATTTGATAAAATTTTATCAACTTTGGTCAGAAGTAAAAGGCACACGCATTGACATAAGCTCTTCCGATCCTGACCTGGTAGTGAATGCTTATGTAAATAACCAGGATCTTTATGTCATTGTGAACAATCTTGACTTTAGCGATGTCACCTTTCAACTACAGGATTTCTCGTTACATAATCCGGAATTTGTCAATGCGAAGATTAAACATTTTCATCGCGATAGTGAATTAACACCGCTGTTGACCGAGACGGCTCTCACCGATTTTCCTGATACTCTTACCATTGGCGCAGACGGTACTATGATAATCAAGATCGGCTATGCTAATCATCTAGTTATTGATCAGACGAAAAATGAGCAAAAAATCTATGCCACCGAATACCTCAAGGCCATTAGTGCTAATAACAGTATCGGCTTTGAAATTTCCAGCCTGACAACTGGTGATTATGGTTCTGCCACTTTACGCCTAGGTATAGGTCGCCCTCATGGAAAATCTTTACGCCCTCAAGTAACCGTGAATGGACAAGCCATCGCGGTACCTGAAGATTATCGCGGCTATGATCAATATCATGCTGGTAAAGGTAGAGAGAATTTTTTTGGGGTAATTGAAATTCCAGTTCCCTACTCTATACTTGCCAACAGCAACCAAGTAGAAGTGACTTTTCCTGATGAAGGAGGTTACATAAGTTCGGCTGCAATACGGGTCTTTCACTACAGCCGCGCCACTCAGCACCAGCTCTAGCATTTCCCTGTCGCAATGTTTGCCATACTCGTCTGGGTATGGCTTTTTTATTTTTTCAGGTGAGTTTTAGGTGACGATGTAACCAATTCAAAAACACCTGAAAGTGGTAAAAAATATTGTTCATAGCCTGTATCTAATTCATCGTTTATTGAATTATTGATTTCAAACCTTTTCCGTTTCTCTAGCTTTATGAAAATCAAACTAGGCAAAAATTTTTCTTCCCATAGAGATTGAAGACTTTTATCGTGATAGGCAATTAACAATCCTTGCTCAATTCTTCTCTTTAATTTTTTGCTTTGACGATTAAGAAAAAAAAATCTTGGCAGCTTATAGTAGAAATAGAAGCTCTCATCAATACTCAACCGCAGACTGGAATTATTCTGCAGGTATTCATTCATAACCTGACTGGCCCCCAAACAAAATAAATCTGCACGACCAGATGCCACCATGCGAAAAGAGCTTTTATACGCAAACATCTCGAAAGTATTAAATCCGTTGCTATTTAGAACCTGGGTATCCACCCAATTAATACCCTGCAAGATGCGATATCGCTTTAACTCATCCGATGTTTCCACAACTGCAACAAGCTGAGCTACTTGAGGATTCACAAAACAGACGCGATAGCTCAGCATTCCTAAATCCACAGGAAATGCTATATAAGTCACATCAGGAATCGGAACTCCAGCGTAACTATCTTCAATAACTAAATCAGGATACTCATTACTGGCGACGGCTTTTCTAGCTCTCAACCTGGTAACACCAGCCGGCAAAGGCTGAAGCTCATAATCACCATAACTCAACCTGGTTTTATCAAGCGCCAGTTTTAACAACTCAATAGTATAATTTTCGTACTGGTCAGCAGGGCTACTGGGAAGACGGTAGTGTACAACTTGTGCACCAACACACTCATATGAAGCTCCTATTCCCGATAAACATAGGATTCTGAGTATCTGACGCAGGTTTAAGTACACCCCCCCCTCCTCCCAATAACCAATATATGCTAGATCAGCATACTCATTACGTGTGCAAACGTCGCCAGCTGTACGCACACCCTAGGCTTAGTCTAAAACCTCCATCAATGCACCCTTATGACAATTTTGTCAACAATTTACATTTCAGTTTTGTCAATATAGAATAGATCAGTTGATAGTTAGTCGCAACTTTGCCCAAATAACGAAAAAATATGAAACGAATAGTCATTATTGGTGAAAGCATGCTGGAGTTAAGTCCTGCTGGCGCAGGTTTATGGCAGCAATCTTTCGCGGGGGATGTCCATAGCTTGGCCGTATATTTGAAACGTTGCGCGCCGAAAGAGACCCAGGTTTGTTTTATGACCGCGGTGGGCATGGACGCACCCAGTAATGACTTAATGACCGCTCTGCAGCAAGAGGACATAGACACCTCGTTAATTTATCAGCACCCAAGCAAAAGCCTGGGCCTATATATGATAAATAACACCAGCAGTGGGGAGCGTAGCTTTCAGTATTGGCGCAACGACGCAGCTGCAAAATACGTCATGCGTTTACATACAGAGCAGTTTTCTGCCGATAACTTTATAATTCCTGATCAAGTATTTTTTTCGGGAATTTCACTGGCCATCATAGAAAAAGATAGTCGTACTATTTTTTGGGATTTCATTCATTGGCTAAAGAAGCAGGGATCTCTGATAATCTTCGACCCTAATTACCGAGAAAAATTATGGTCTTCAGTTGAAGATTGCAAATCTCAATATGAGCTCGCCTTTCGTGCCAGCAACCTGGTTTTGCCAAGCTTGGAGGATTTTAAAAATCTTTATCAATTAGATTCCACTACGGCGGTCTGCGAAATTCTAGACGATTATGATATTGATGAAGTTATTATTAAAAATGGCCCTAATCCTATTGTTTACCAATCACCCAAAGGAAAAATAGAAATCGCTATTACCCAAGTTGATCAAGCTATCGATACTACTGCCGCTGGTGATTCATTTAATGGTAGTTATCTTGCTGCTCGTGCTCGCGGGCTAGACCCCGAAAGTGCTATCCGTTTTGCATCAAAAATATCTGCTTTAGTGATTCAGCACAGAGGAGCTATTCTGAACAAGAACCTATTCGCCCGTTACCTGAAAAACCTATCAAGCTAGTAGAAAAATAACAATCTTGGAATCGCTTCACTCTCCCATCTGCCAGCGTAGCTGCGGCGCCAGATAAACGATGAAAAAAGATCGCGGACAATAAGACGTATGCTTGGATCATTATTATCCAAATCTTAAAATAGTCATTTGCTTGAGGTTAGAAAAATTAAATACGGCCTGAGACAAAAAAGAAGCCAGCAGATTCCCTTCAAGAAAGCGTAAAGCGCAACAATTATTATACTTCCGGCTAGACCTTAAGAGTTTGATGCTTTTCATTCTCAGAAAATAAAATTCTCTCTTTTCATTCTGTTTCGCCTAGCAACAGAATGTCAAATTTGTGATACTTTTTCATCTTATATGAGTATTAGTCGCAGTACCTCTCCTTTATCATAAAAAATCTATCAATGGTCGTTTGGAGACTTCACCCATGAGCAAGTGCCCCTTCAATCATCCCGCTATTCCCGACCCTTTTGAAAAAGCCCGTCTTGAACAAGGTATTGGTTTTGTGGATGATCAGAATGACCCGGTGATGATGGTGCTACGTCATAAAGATTTACGAAGATGTGCGCACGACTGGAAAACCTTTAGCTCTGCCGCCACGCCCGGCAGAATCGTGGTGCCGTCTGAAGTTAATATTCGCGATATTCGTCAGGTTCCCTTTGAAGTAGACCCCCCCCTACACGGCGATTACCGTGCTTTTTTAGAGCCTTGGTTTAAACGGCCACTGGAAGAAAGTTATCGCCAGCGCTTGCGTCAACAAATTTCGGAGTTGGTGGAGGAATCACTACAACAGAATTCCATTGAAGCAATTTATGATTTCGCGCTGCCACTACAATCTCGCGCCTTAACCCTATTGCTCAACATTCCTCATGCAGAAGCGGATGTATTTATCAGCTGGGGCACCCACGTATTTCGCAGCGAAGACAATCCATTAGATGGAAGCAAAGCCCAGGTGCTTTATAACTATATTGATAAAAAAATAGCCGAAGCGGAAAAATCTCCCGGCGATGACATTTTTTCAGTGTTATTAGCCACTGATGTGCAAGGAAGAAAATTAACTCACGATGAAATTAAGGGAATCATTGTTCTTACCTTTGCTGGAGGCCGCGATACTGTAATCAATATGGTCACCAATACTCTCGCTTATTTGGGGGAAAATCCTAAATCGCTGATACGTTTACGCAAAGAGCCTGAAATTCATAACCGTGCGATTGAAGAACTAATACGGTATTTCTCCCCCCTCACCCATATGGGCAGAGTCGCCACTAAAGACAGTGAAGTCTGTGGACACGCAGTCAAAAATGATACTCGGATTTCGCTCTGCTGGGCTTCAGCCAATCGCGATGCAACGGTTTTTGAAAATCCTAACGAGGTGGTGCTGGATCGAAAATTGAATCCGCATGTCGGTTTTGGCTTTAGTCATCACAATTGCCTTGGTGCCACCCACGCACGGGTAATCATGCAAATTCTATTGGATGAACTCTGCCAAAAAGTCAATAAAATCACTCTGGGTGATGCTCAGGAAAATATTGAAGACTGGGGTGAATTTCAGCGCAAGGTGGGTTACCACAAGTTGCTTCTGCAACTATACAAATAGTTTCTTAATTTAACCCGTGAATTCAACACTTTTACGCGAGACAGCAAAATGGCAAAAATCACTTTTATTACCCCCACTAAAGACAGCATCACCTTGGAAGCGACTTCCGGCACTGCGATGGAGCTGGCCGTTAACAATGGCGTTCCAGGTATTGGCGGCGACTGCGGTGGCGTCTGCTCCTGTGCGACCTGCCATGTTTATGTTCCAACAGAGCATGCCGCTAAATTAACTGCTGCCAGTGAAATTGAAAAAGATATGTTGGAGCTGGACGATAATGCAAATGAGCGCAGCCGGTTGTGTTGCCAAATTGATATCAATCCAGAGGTGGATGGATTGGTACTTGAAGTGGTTGGCTAACCCAACCAACCGCTATCAACAACATCCAAACAAACATAAATCATTAATTGTGGGTCATTCGCTATGAATAAGCATCCGCTTACAACACCAACTTGTATTATTATCGGCGCCAGCCATGCAGGTGCTAACGCCGCATTTTCCCTGCGCAAAGAGGGCTGGGCAGGGAAAATTATACTTATCGATAGCGACCCAAGACTGCCCTATCACCGCCCACCGCTGTCAAAAACTTATATTACCAGCGATGATCCAATCGAAAAATTGGCTCTCAAGCCAGAAGCCAGTTACAAACAAGACGGCATCGAATTATTGTTAGGCGTTAAGATCACTCAGCTAGATGCTAGCGCAAAAAAAATCTTTACCCACAATGGCGATGAACTCCATTACGATAAATTAATTCTCGCTACTGGCGCAAGCCCTATAGTACCCGCAATTAACGGTTTAGCTGATGCGCATAATCTCTTCTTTATGCGCAATCTGGAGGATAGCTTGGCCATCAAGGCCGCGATTCACAAGAGCTCAAGCAAACGTGTTGTGATTATTGGTGGCGGTTATATAGGTTTGGAAGCGGCGGCCTCGCTAAGAAAATTAGGAGCATCAGTGCTAGTGCTTGAGCGTGAAAATCGTATTCTTGCCCGTGTCACCGCACCTGAACTGTCGGCTTTCTTTTTACAGCTGCATGAGTCTCATGGCGTAAAAATTCTTACCAATAAAAATGTCAGTGCCATTACCACGAATGCTAGTGTTAATAAAGTAATTACCAGTGACGGCACAGAATATTCAGCCGATATCATTATTGTAGGTGTCGGGGTGCGGATAAATAAAACTCTCGCAGAACAAGCGGGCTTAATCATTGAAAATGGTATTTGTGTCAATGCACAAGCACGTACCAGCAATGAAAACATCTATGCCATTGGCGATTGCACTTATCATTTTAATCCCCATTATCAACGTTATATACGTTTGGAGTCGGTACAAAATGCCGTTGATCAAGCAAAAATAGCGGCCTTGGCTATCTGTGGAAGAGCGCAAGATTATAATGCGCTGCCCTGGTTCTGGTCGGATCAATACGATATAAAATTACAAATGGTAGGGCTTTCAACTGGCTATGACCAAGTCATTATTCGGCATGAGCACAATTCAGATCAGAAATTCTCTGCTTGGTATTTTTCCGGCGATGAGTTGCTGGCGGTAGATGCAATCAACAACGCCAAAGCCTATGTCATGGGGACAAAAATAATCAAGGCTAAAACGCGCATCAACAAAACCGCATTGATGGACAGAAATCGCGAATTAACATTAGAACAATTGCAATAAACTGTTCATTGCCAATAAAATCTTGCCGCTCAATGTAAGTGGCAAGATTTATTTTTATTTGATATACCACTGTGGTTTTTGTGCGTCCTTCAAGTTCTCTTGATACAGAGCCTCATAGAAACTAGCGCGCCGCTTTTCATATTCTTCGTTTTGCAATAGTAAATTAGGCCGATTTTTCCTGTTCCAGTCATTCCAAAGTTTGGCTAACTTTTTCTCTTGTTCAGGTCTTTGGCCGAAAATATTGTGCTGTTCATTCGGGTCTTTAACCATATCAAAAAAAGCGAGACCTAAACCTGGTAGAGGCTGGTGTAGGTATTTTTCTTTTTCTGTGCGCACTGCCCATAAATTATCTGACTCTTCCATGCGCCAAAATAACGCCTTATGCGGCGACACCTTGCTGCTACCAGTAAGGTAGGGAATTAAATTGACTCCATCGAGTTCGGCACCCTGAACATTGGCTCCCGCTAGCGCTAGAGAGGTAGCAGCAATATCCAAAGAGGAAACCAATCCGTTCAAACGCTTTCCTTTGGTGATTTTTTTGGGCCAATGAGCAATGAAAGGAACATGAATACCACCTTCCGTAAGTGCCACCTTTCCAAAACGAAAAGGGCTATTATCGGCCCAAGTATAGTTCGGCCACCAGGAATATGGATAAAGCCCACCGTTATCACTTAAAAAGAAAAGCAGAGTATTCTCAAGCTCTCCGGTTCTGTTCAAGGCATCAATCAACATGCCTATACCTTCATCCATGGCATCTACCATAGCGGCATAGATACGACGCTTCTCATCTTTAATATGCGTGTATTTATCAATGTAACTTTGCGGCGCCTGGAGCGGTGCATGAGGTGCGTTGTAACTCATGTAGATAAAGAATGGCGCCTGCTCTTTGCTGGCTCGTTCAACATAACGCACTGCATCGCGACTTAAGGCGGTGGTTAAGTATTCATCAAATTCCGCCACATCTCGATTGCGCATTATTGGCAATAAATAACCCCCGGCCCCAAGATGAACTTCTCCGGGCATGTAATTGTGGCCGCCATCCAAGAATCCATAAAAATAATCAAAGCCGCGTTCATTGGGTTGAAAATGTGGCGCACCCCCTAAATGCCATTTACCGAAAAGCGCGGTTTTATAGCCGAATTCTTGCAGTCGTGCAGGAAAGGTTTTTTCAGTTAGCGGTAGCCCCATGTATCTGTCATCGGGGGAATAACTCACATTGTTTTCCATGCCAAACCTCGCCTGATAACGCCCAGTAATTAAAGCGGCACGGGACGGGCCGCAATAGGGATGGGTTACATAGCCGTTTTCAAAAACCACCCCCTCATTAGCCAGCGCGTCGAGATGGGGTGTTTGAATTTCAGTTTGACCATTGGTAAATCCAACATCGTTATAGCCCAAATCATCGGCCAGTATTACCACAATGTTCGGGCGGTTATCCGCGCCTAGGGCGCTGCAACTTATCGTCAGTATAAGCACGTGCTGTACCAACAGCTTACCTAATCTAATCATTTTGATTCTCCTGTCAGTCACGGATTTTAAAGGCATCTTGTTGTACCGGTTTATGCCAGTAATCATCCATGCGCTTAATTATCGCACCTAAAAATTCGGGTTTAAGTTGCCATGCGGGGCGCTCCAGCGTTAACTCCCAAACAAACAATTGTCGATAAAGCTCGCTGACCTTGGATGGATTTTTTAGCGCCAGGTTAGTTAATTCGGAGGGGTCTTTTGCAATGTTGTAAAGCTCTGCCGGACGATCAGGAAAGCGCAAAAGTTTCCAATCATCCTGCCGAAGGGCTGCTATCGGCCCCTCCCGCCAAAATAAATTCTTATGGGGAGGCTCAGTGTGCTTTCCTTGCAGAAAGGGTTTAAGGTCGACACCATCCAATTCTGTAACCTGTTGTACATCGCCCCCAGCGGCGGCATAAAAAGTGGGCAACAAATCCAGTGTGGAGACCATATGGCTATAACTACTGCCCGGCTGAGTTATACCCGGCCAACGCATAATCATAGGCACTCGAATACCGCCCTCCAGCAAATTGGCTTTGGTGCCACTCAAAGGGAGATTAATCGAACTATTGTGATCGCTGGGCCCGCCATTATCGTTGGTAAATATCACCAAGGTGTTATCATTCAACCCCTGCTCTTGCAGTGCTTGTAACACTCGCCCTATAGCCCTATCCATGCTAAACATCATGGCAGCATAGGTTTTTCGTTCCCCGCTCAAATGCGGAAATTGATCAAGATCGCCCTGCTCTGCCTCCATTGGATAATGAGGTGCAGTTAAAGATAGAAAAGTAAAAAAAGGCTGATGTTTATTGCGCTTGATAAACTCGATAGCCTCATTCGCCAGAGCATCAGTCAGGTAGAGGGAGCTTTCACCGTAATTATTGAAATTGCGCTCTAGAAAATCTTCCCGGCGCGAACTGGGATGCGTCTGAGTAAAAGGAAAGTAACTGCGCGCACCGCCGCGAAAGCCAAAAAACTCATCGAATCCCCGCTTGAGTGGATGAAACCTATCCTCATTACCTTGGTGCCACTTACCTATAAGGCTGGTGCGATAACCGCGTTCAGCCAAATAATTAGCCATAGTCAACTGATCCAAACGCGTGCCCATATCATCACCTGTGGCGCCTGAGCTGCTCATATAGCCCGGTACATTGTTTTCCTCAAAACCGAACCGCTGGGGATATTTACCCGTTAACAATCCAGCGCGCGAAGGTCCACAGACCGAGGCACTGACATAAGCCTGCTTAAAAACCACACCCTCCTGGGCCAATTGATCCAAATTGGGCGTAGGAATTTCAGTGCTGCCCTGAAAACCAAAATCGGCAAAACCGGCATCGTCAGCAAGAATGAAAAGGATATTAGGCTTGAGTGGCGTAGCACCGTGAGATGGCAAAGCGCTAGCGATGAACAACAATAAGCCCAGGTAAGATAAATAGTTGAAAACAGCGTTGTACTTATTCTTAAGCATGGTATATGGCTCGCAGCAAGGGACTAATCATGACTGATAGCCTACTACTCAGCCTGTAATTTGACCTTCAAATTCCTGCATTGCGCCCTTTAAAATCCTGAACAATGCCACAACCACTTGATTGATATGAATAATCCGGTAAAAGAAGCATATTTTCACTAATTACAATGACTGTTGATGCGCTTTCTGGAAATCTACCGGTGTTTGACCAGTCTCTTTTTTAAATACAGTGCTGAAATAATTGGCGCTGTTAAAGCCAACATCAAAGGCAGTAGCAGTGACAGATTGCACCAAAAGCAATTTTTTAGCCTGA
Source organism: Cellvibrio sp. ARAG 10.3 (assembly GCF_051846955.1). NCBI lineage: Bacteria > Pseudomonadati > Pseudomonadota > Gammaproteobacteria > Cellvibrionales > Cellvibrionaceae > Cellvibrio > Cellvibrio sp. ARAG 10.3. Next base: position 46,258 of record NZ_JBPYCU010000020.1, on the reverse strand, counting down.
TGGACTCGCGTGCCGACTAAATACTGATTCAACGTTTGGCCAGTAGTTTTTTTGAATACTCGCATAAGATAGGACTGACTGATATTAAGCGCTTGAGCAATGCGGGCCATATCAATTTCCTCGCGATAATGCTGGCTGATAAACTCCTGAGCACGCGCAACAATTGAACTTTCCCGCTCCCTGGGCAATTGAGTCAGCAAGGAGGAAAAGGCCAGGGCCTCATCCGCAATGAGCGCACGCACTGAGGCCAGATCCGCACTATGCTCGAGTGCTTGGTTGCGCTCCAGATTGCGCGCCAAAAGATGATCGAGATTGCCCCCGGCCTCAATCCCTAAACCGGTTAGACGATCGATAGCTTCACGCACTTTAAGTTTATAGAGCGCAAGATTCCCGCAAGTGTTAGCTTCCAACTGTCCCAGTAAGGTATCGATCTCTTGTTTTGAAGCGCCTTTGCCCGAGCCAATTAATAGCTGCAACTCCTCCTGCAGCAGCTCTGCCTGCCCTTTGGTGTAGCGAATATCCTGATACACCGCCCAGCACCAACAGCAAGCAGTCACTATGGCACCCACGTAAAGCAACCCATAGGCTTGCTGAAACAACGTAGTCACGCAATGAAATAGCCCGAAGCTAACGCTACCTGCTAGAAAACTTAATGCGACAGGGCTGCGCCGCCCCTTGAGCTGTCGATAAAGCAGATAACAACAGGGGGCAATCAATGCTAGAGCAAGGTAAAGCGCCAAGCTCCATTCCGCGAACTTAACACTAGGGGTAAACGGCAGCAGCACACCAAAGCCAACAGGCAACAACAGTTGCCCAACAGTCGCATCCATTATGACAATGTAACTAGTCGTCGCCAGCATCCCAAATAAATACAGCAGCCATCGGCAAGTTCTTGTCACTTGAATTCCGGTTTGCAAGGCTGTAGCAATCACCATTGAGGGAATCCCCAGAGCAAATAACACGAGTACACGAGTAAATAGAATAATTAATTTTGAATCTTCCTCAGCAAAATGTTGCAATGCCTTACCTAGGAGATAAAAGACATAACCAAGGAGATAGCACAGATGATAACCATAACCAGACAAAACTAGCTTACTCACCAACGAAAAGTAAACCAACACCATTAGTATCAGCTGTGCTGATAATATTGGAAATAAGATATAAAAAAAGGTGTTAAGCGGAATATCAATCATAATAATGGCCAATTCCAAAATAATTTATTCGTTCACTATAGCTGCACTCTAGCCTACACCTACCAAATCGCAGCAATAATAAATTATTATTAAGATCTCTGATTACAGGCTAGCTTTCTATTCTCAGCTGCACTGCTTAGGACCCTTAACGATTTTTAAAATCCGTGACCATTATGAATGCTTTTAGTACATCTGCTCTGAGATTTTTGCTTTTAATAAGTTTCGCTCTAAATGTTAGCGCGGAAAACTATCACCATGAGAAGAATGTAGCCTCTTCTGAAAAATTCATCGGCGTAGATACCTGTAAAAGCTGTCATCTAAAAGAATATCAACAATGGCAAGGTTCCGATCACGATTGGGCTATGCGTAAAGCATCCAAGCAATCGGTGTTAGGGAATTTTAATAACCAAGTATTTGAACACTTTGGCAGAAGGTCCCGTTTTTATCGCAAAAAAGACGAATACTGGGTAGAGACTGATAATGCCCAAGGGGAGCGAGAGCACTTTAGAATTAGCTATACTTTTGGCTTTTTTCCGTTACAACAATATTTGATCGGCTTTCCCGATGGCCGATATCAAGCACTTAACATTGCCTGGGACTCACGCCCTAGAGAAGATGGAGGACAACGCTGGTATCACCTCTACCCTAATGAAGCTATTCCACACGATGATCTATTGCACTGGACTGGCCCATACTTTAACTGGAACAGTCGTTGCGCGGCCTGCCATTCCACCAATCTTGAACGCAATTACAATGCAACCAATAATACTTACAGCACTCACTGGTCAGAGATCAATGTGAGTTGCGAAGCCTGCCATGGACCAGGCCAAAAGCACTTTCAATTAGTAAAAAATGATTCAGCTAAACAATATCCCTATAGTGGTTTTGATGTGTCGCTTAGCCCTGTTGGCGCTTGGCTAAAAACCCAAGAACGGCCGACCTTGGTTCACAGCGGAGAGAGAGATGATACTCAAATAAATGTGTGTGGCTCTTGCCATGGGCGACGCGCACAAATTGGCGAAACACTGCCTTATGGCGCCCCAGCCGCAGAATTTCATAATGCATTTGATTTATCGCTCTTGGAAGAGCCGCTCTATTACCCCGATGGTCAAATTCGCGATGAAGTATTTGAAATGGGCTCTTTTTTGCAGAGCAACATGTTTCATAAAGGGGTGACCTGCAGCAATTGTCACGAACCTCACTCACTTAAGTTGCGCGCACCTGGAAATCAAGTGTGCACTCAGTGCCACGCACCCGACCATTTTGACACACCCAAGCATCACCACCACACCGCCAAGAGTAAAGGTGCGCAATGTGTCAATTGCCATATGCCGAGCACGAATTATATGATGGTCGATGCACGCCGCGATCACAGCATTCGCCTTCCACGCCCCGACTTGAGCAATACATTAGGTACGCCTAACGCCTGCGTTACTTGCCATCAAAACAAAACAAATCTCTGGGCTGCAACAGCACTACAAGGTTGGTTGGCAAAACAGAATAAAACCTTACCCGCACACTACGGCCAAGCCATTCACGCTGCGCAACAGGGGCAGACGAGCGCCGAACAAGCACTCATAAAACTTATCAATTCCCCGACCAGCCCCACAGCACCCGCCCTGGCGCAAGCCACTGCACTGAGTTTACTGCCACCCACAGCAGCAAGTTTAGCCACCGCTCAGCAGCAATTAACAGCCAAGGAACCATTGGTACGCAAGACGGCAGTAAGTTTTTTTGCAGCGCTGCCAGTCGCTCAACGCGTAGATTATTTATTACCATTGGCCAAGGATAAAACTAAAGTCGTGCGATTAGAGGTAGCACGATTGTTAGCAGACATTAATATTCAAGAAGTAAACAAGGATATTCAACTACAACTGAGCACATTATTTGCGGAATATATTAAAGCCCAACAAGTGAATGCTGATACACCAGAAGCACAAATGAATTTGGGCATTTTTTACGCCCGACAACAAAACATCACCGCCGCTAAAGCCGCCTACGAACTAGCGATTAAATTATCACCCCTGCTTGCCAATGCCTATTTAAACCTAGCGGATATTTACCGAACTCAGGGGTCAGAAGATGCAACGCAGAAGATTTTACAGGCGGGAATCGCCAAAAACCCCACCCATGCAACCTTACACTACGCTCTTGGGTTAAGTTTAATTCGTAAAAAAAATTACATCGCCGCTGAAGAAGCGTTGCGCCGCGCAACTGAATTAGACAACACTAACCTTAGTTATTTGCAAGCTTATGCCTTAACGCTGGAGCAACTTCAGCGCAGATCAGAGGCAATCAAAGTATTAATAGAAGCACCAGAACAACGTCCGGATAATTTAAATTTGCTAATTAATTATTTATATAAGGAAAAACGTATAGATGAAGCACAAACTTATATAAAAAAGCTGCATTCAATTCAGCAAACAGATAGGATTCAGAACTAATAAAAGCCAATTTCACTAGCAGTTACTTGGTGTACTGACAAATACCTATACTTGATAAAGCATGGGTATTTGTCATCACCTAACCTTGTTAATCTACTTTGGCGGTCTAATCAAAGATTACCAACTCGCGTTACACGGATTTGATCGCCATTCCACTGCCAAGCACTTGTACCTGTACTTTCTATACGAACGGTATGCGTGCCAGCACCAATGGGGATATTATTAGCAAGTGCGAATGCGCTATACACTTCCCAGCCACCTGTGGAACCCACATTAATAGTGCCGACATAAATTCCATCAATGCTGAGTTTTGCACCAATGCCATTGGTGGCCATAGGTGATGCTGTAATGATTTCAAATTTATATTTACCATCACTTGGAAGTGTCACCAAGTAGTCAGCCCAGTCACCAACGGTGTTGTAATTAATATTACCGGCGCCCGATTTGTTAAAACCAATGTAATTATCACCAGACACTGGAGCTGTAGATTTACCAGTATCATAATAACTCGCAAAATCGATTAACTGGACATTGTTGTTTGCGACGCTGCTAGAACTACTACTGGTCGCAGGAGCACTGCTGGTAGCTGAGGCAACAGGCTTGTAGACCCGGATCCAATCAACTTTAAAGGTGTGGTTATTTACATTGGTAATTTCTGCATCGGTGGGCTGCCGACCTTGAGCAGCATTCCAATTCTGGTCCTCCATGTTGATTATGATATCCATCTCTTTGGTAATGCCCTTACCACCAGTTATATTCCAAGGATCGATTCCATCAATACCATTCACCGTATTAAGTTTATCCATCACCTTAACCAACTGACCATTCACGTAGTATTCGAGACGGGTTGGGCTAGCCCAATAAACACCTATATTTACCCAGTTATCAGTCCAATAGTTCGTACCTTGGCCAGCATACCAAGTACTAGCATCTCGCGGCTGATAATCCGTGAAGGGATTACGAATAAATAAGTGATGACTCAAGTGCAAATGACGCGCAAACCAATCGTTTCGAGCAGCCTTACCTCCGTATGCTTCGAGAATATCAATCTCTTCAGTATCGTCTGGGCTTAGCAGCCACACATCCGAAGCCATAACAGCATTCGCGATTTTCACTCGCGCTTCTACGAACACTGGATACCTAACTCTGGTCGTTGAGGTAATGCATCCTGCGCGAGTAGCCGGTGATGTAAATTGTTCATTTACACCATCCAAATTCAAATCAACGTCGTATGTTTTAGTCTCGCCAGCTAGTCTTGTTGCCTTGATTTGCAACTGACCACCACTTACAGCGACATTCTCACGCCGCCATTTAGTTGGGCCAGGCCCTTCCCAACTATTGTGATAAAAGTTAGTCCATTTACCACCGAAGGTGGCTGCAGAAGGGGTTGCAGAAAAGTTGTAATTAAATTCATCAGATTGTGGCTGCAACTGCCAAACCTTTCCAGCTCCGGGGTTGGCAGGGACAGGGTATGCATCCCAATCCGCAGCTGAAGCACTCATCGCAACAATAGATGACATAAGGGCTGTAAGCCCTAGAACAGTTTTTTTCATAACAATTCTCCAAAAGATTATTTTTATGTTCTGGATAAACGTTTCGCAGAAAATCAAGGAAAACATAAATATTATTTTTATTTATCTCGACGTCTATGTCAGCAGAGCCACCTGATGCTAAGCCCTCTCCAAATCAATATATGTTAATTGTTAACAAATTTCAATAGGTTATAAAATGACCCGTTGACCTAAATAGAAAAGCCGCGCCAGATAGACTTCGGCTGGGTAAAAATAAAACTATTAAATCAAGAGCTTAGGAAAATATACGGCTAAGCCAATTTATTTACCCCTATATTTTCTTCTTGATGAATCACCACAGGCCAGCCGGGAAATTGATTAGCCGGATTGTTATCCGCTATGTTCACCAAAAATCGAAAGGCTTGCATGGTGTAGGTTTTGGCCTTGGTATCAAAAAGAATAAACCCAAAACCACTGCCCTTTTCATGAGCTTGAATATAGCGATTTGCGGATTTACCCACCTCCGGATTGGCAACGGCATAAACATAGATTTTATTGCCAAAGCTATCCAAATATTCACCGGTTTGTGACAAACCGTGAGAGGGCCTACTAGTGTAATTAAGCGCTAGATCATCTGGCCGCCACCATCTCGGCCAACCGGCTGCAATAGCCGGGGTACAAAAGGCCCAGTTGCTATCCCGTTGCGCATCTACGCCATATTGGCACAAAGAGCCAAGATGAGTATCACCACAAATATGCAGCGCTTTGGATTCACGCATAATTGCTATGGCACGATTGCGGGCACTGGCGGGCCAACCGCTAGAGTCAAAATCATATTTTAGATAATTATTCGGAGTGGGCTGATGTGTGGAGATTCCCGCAAAAACGGTTTGACTCAACACGGCTTTCAATGAATGATGACGCCAGTCTTTAGCCCAATGTGCTAAGAAATTTTCCTGGGGCTTGCCCAACAATTGCAAATCCGGACGATCATAAGCGGGGTTAATATAAGCTGGTGGCTCGCCCTCACCCGTAACCCCCACTTGAATATTTAATTGTTCAGGGCCACTTTTCCATTGCCGATCGGCAAGAATTGCAAAACTCACATCGCCATAAACCAAATCGGTGTAATAGGTGCTAATCCCTCTGTTTATGGGTCTTGGGTCAAATGGTTCTGGCAGATGCGCCGTGTGTGTTTTATGCACCAGATTCACCACAGATACCGGGGTGACATAACCACCCCAGGCATCGACATTGCCTGCTATAGGTGCCTCAGCCGGTGCCTCCGCGCCCGCTTCACCCCACAAATTACCCTGCAACACATCGTGATCGTCAGGCAAACAAATAGTGGGCGAATGACGCATAGCCTCTCTGAATGCCCATCCGAACTGATAAAACTTCCGCAAATAATTTAAGGTCGCCGGCTTTTCCGGTGCTCGAATAAAACCAAAACCACCGTGATTTTCGTAAATTTGATCACCAGAGAACAAAATAAGATCTGGATTCAAAGCAACCACATTATTCGCAACAGGTGCGTAGGGAAATGCATAATCGTTCTGACAAGTAAGTGCCGCCATACGCAATGGACGCCCTATAGGGTTGGCTTTAATAGTACCCGAAAAATAGTCTGGCAAATGACCACCATCGCGACGCTGCTCGCGATAAACCACGCGATAGCTGACATCCTCTTTTTCATTCCAATGAGCTATGCGAAAGGTCGCCAACCAGGCATTTGGATCAAGCTCAGCGCGCGCCAAAGATTCCCAACGGCCAGATTGTTGAATTTGCAACTCAACCTCCTTGCTATCATTCTCTCCCATAGGGCCAGTTAACACACTCAATTTCAACACAAAACCTTCGTCTGTGCGGGTATCATTGAGTGTATACATGGTCCATAAAATGGGGCCAAATTTCTGCTCGGGAGCATAGTTGAATGCATCACCTTGCATTATCCATTTTGAAAAACTGTAGCGGCTCCCTTTGGGGTTTGCCGACACCTCCGAAGAAAGGCTAAAGTTGCTAACCACACAAACATTACCCATGATGCTCTCAGTTGCGACCAGGTCATCTAATTGTCCAATTAATTGACCTGTCTCCACCAATCTTGCTTCAAGGGTTAATGCATAGACACCAATACGCGGCTCGCCTGAAAGTTTTAATTCAACCTCAGCATCGCCCAATGATTGAAGCAATTCGATGCGCTTATTCCCCAGCGCCAAATGATTATGAATAATGCCGGCGTCAAAGCCTTGTTGTACAAAACAGTTACTGCGATATTCTCTAATATCGCTGTTCACACCAACACGTATACCTGCGCCACCGTCCTGCTCACCTAGGGCGACTTTTTTTATCCGCACAGAAGTAGAAAAAACACCCGATGAATTAGTGAGCTGATGGGTCAATGAGTGAATACTACGATTTCCACCGGTACTTAAACATTCAGCAGCACCATTAATAATACGCCAGTCCTCCATAGGGTTTGCCCAATATTCGCCACCAATCCATATGCGATCATGACTATTGCTCCAGCTATCCGACACAGGGAAATCCAGTAGCTGGTGCTTAACCGGCTTTTCATTGTGGGTGTTTAGTGAACAGCCAATGGTGCTAGTTGCCAAGCCAGCAACCGCCAGTTTTAATGCGTCGCGACGTGAAAAAATATTAGACATATATCATCTACTCATTAAATGTCATTTTTATTGAGAAATAATCTGTAAATGCAGTGCCAATAGCTGCGGTTAGCAAAGGGGCTTCACCATAAGTTTCCTACCCCTACCCCAACGCGGATTGCGAAAAATATTAATGTTGGGCATCCAGAGCTCAAGACCGGCATACTGACCATTATTGCCAATGGATTAGGAAATTTTATACTTTGCGCGCGCCTCATCCGAAATCGCCGATGCCACTTTTTGAGCAAGATCGGGATCAAAAGTCGCCGCCAAGCCAATCGCCTGAGGAAATATTGTCGCCTTTCCATTGCGCGCCACGCCATGTAAGGCCTCATTCCACCAGCTATATTTAGGCACATTTAACCGAGGAATAGCAGGTGCTGCATGTGATAACTGCGCTATCTTTTCATCCAGCGTCATGGCGCTGACTAATAATTCAGTGCGCGTTTCAAAAATCTGTTCCGAATCAAACCAAGGCTGGTTTCCAGAGGCACTATCTGAGCAATAGGCTTGCACTGATGAAATAAAAAAATACATATCGTTGCTTTTTTAAGCATAAAGAAACCTGCTTTTTTATTTTTAATTATTCGTTTACGGTGTAAAAAAAGAGCCAGCCATTACTGACTAGCTCCTTTGCTTAATGACGTTACCTAGCAATGCTATTTGTTTGCTCGCCGCTCATACATTTCGCTATGAAGCTCTTTGGCTGCCTTCACCATGGGCTCATAGGGGGTATCAGTCACAGTAACAAAGCCTACGTTGTAATTTTCACCATCATAGGATCGACCAGTAACTGGAGAGTCCATATACTGAAACCAGTGAGCGCCAATAAAATAAGGATTATCAACAACTGTTTGCATATATTCTTTATACATTTTCGCCCGATCTTGTTGATTGCCCGCATGCACCAAACCAGGGTGAAATAAACCTGATTCGGTTGTGCCTACATGGAACTCACCAATAATACTGGGTTTATCCAATTCTTCTAAAAATTTCCACTTACTTCCGGTCAACCCTTCCTTATAGAAGTTATAACTCACCACATCAGCATATTTTGCAGAAGCCTTAACAACATCTTTAGGCATACCCCAATCCGCAAAGCGTACCCCCAAATACATATGATTAGGTAAATACTGGCTCAGAGCACCCTCTACAATTCTGAAATATTCTTCCGCGTAATGGGTAAACAGCAGGCTAAAGTCGGCCAACTGAACATCATTGTTAATGCCTGTTTTAATCCCTTTTTGGAATTCATCCCAAGAGGCTAAAGAGAGCCCCCAAGCGCTATTCAAGGCGTCGATAGTCGAATACTTTTCTTTCATCAATTGTGTGAATCGATTTTTGGTGGGCGATTCAGCCCCATCGCGCGTCAGCGTATTTAACACAATGCCATATTCAGACTCTTTGGATTCTGAACGCCCCCAGCTTTTTTCATTATCTATAAATACACCGACACACCAGGGACTGTTATTGACGTCCTCAGAAATTGCCTTAGCGGTTACCAGAGCCCGCTCTTTGAATAGAGGGTCGAATGGATCTGGTAAGCCGCCCCAGAAATCATTACCGCTGGAAACCTTTTTAAAGTTTCCAATAATCCAACCATTGGCAAAATAAGGAATGCGTTGATTGTTATAAAATTTTGGATCTGTCCAGTTACCCAAAGAGGTAAATCCCCAATTTAACATGCGATCAACAGTCACCTTTTCCCACTGTCGGAGGTAAGATTCAGGTTCAGTTTCGCCGTATTTACGTTCTAAATTGGCGCTGTAGAAACTGAATGCTTCGCCTTTTTTCAGCGGGCCTGAGTGAGCGTCGCGGTTATAATCATAGTGATTACCTAATGGATCACTATGCTCAGGCAACCACTCAAACATATCAGCACGAGTTTTAGAAACCAGATGACGGGTTTTTTGTGCAGCTTCAGAGATGAGAATCTTTCCTTTCGAGTCTTCCGGCGTTAGGTCATCGGCACTACGCTGTTCAATGGTGGATGGATCGTAATCGTACCCAGTCATAGTATAGGCGTTGGCCAAGCGTATAATGTCCAATCCAGTGGCAAAGTAGAGATAACCCTCCGGATCAACCAACCACCACTTTCCATCGACTTTCTTGGGATAGAAAAACCCCCTAGCCTCTTGTTTGGGTCCTTTTTTCCACCCACCAAAAGTCGAGCGATCAGCCAAGGATTCACCATCTTTTAAATCCTTTAACTCATTCGCAGTTACCTCTGCTAATTGTGCATCTGAATGAATTTTACCCGGGAAATCAATTTTCGCTGACTGACCATATTTGTCGACTATCTTTGTTAGAAAGGCCGTGTTCATAGGGGGATTTTTTATAACGCGAATGTTATCTAATATCACCTCTTTGTCATGTAGCGCATACTGCACGCTCAATGCAATTTGTTTGATGGATGATACATCCAGGTTCATTACGCCCCACATCCATATAAACTGAACATCGTCGCCCTCCCATGTTGGTGGATTACCGCGCAAGCCTGATGCGGCATTTAACTCCACCTTTGAGTCGGGATTAGCGCTGACCATATCATGGCCACTTAGCTTGGCGTAATATACCCGGCTCGTACCAGCTGGAACATTGACGCTGCGTGTGAAACTGTTACCTGCAGTATCGGCGGCATCTAAAAAAAGCTGCACCGAATGCTCACCCTGATTTCGAATGTCGAAAGCCAAGCTAATCTCGCCCAGCTCACTCCAATCCCAAACGAATTCCTTTGGATTGATTAATATACTGGTGTACTCGTGCGCGGATGAATTAAAATTTACTTTAAGGGCTGAGGATACTTGCCCATTGACTGCAGTTGTTTTAACCAAAGCACCGGTAGAATTATAAAAGCTGATCTCAGCCGGTAACTCAGCACTTTCAAAATCGAATAATAATTTGCCTTCTACATCACTTGAGGATGTGGATACCTGATGTTCCAATTGATTTTTCGCTTGAGCCTCCGTTGCCTTATCCTCGCATGCCACCAGCAATAGCAAAGCAACACAAAGCCCCACCCGCGGAAAGAATAATGAAAAAGACTTATGTACCCTGATGCTCAAACCCATGAAAGCCACCTATTTTCTCGCTTATATAATAAATAGTTATAGTTAATGACACATCTACATCAAATGCTATTCGCGCAATGCAAACCCATTGCGCCACTTTGTTAACATTAGACAATATACACCAAGGACAAACATTATCAAACCGTATGGTTACAGACAGTAGCAAAGGGCAGCTCATGTCAAATAAATGACATTATTAAGTCCAGGAGTGATATTTTTAAAAAATTAACTTGTTATAGTAAAACAATAGGAGAGCTACTAACGGAAATATACGGGATGAATAACCATATTAGACTCTAGCTTGCACAAGAGTGGTTTTATACTTTTTAGGGGTAACTCCAAATTGCTTTTTAAACTGGGCAATGAAATGCGATGGGCTGGAAAAGCTAAGCTCGTAACTTATATCGGTAACCGAAAAATTACTCTGACTCAATAGACGCGCCGCACTATATAAGCGGTGCTTAACATTGTAATCAGAATAATTACAGCGGAACACGCTCTTGAACAATCGTGAGAAGTAAGCAGGTGATAGGCAACATAAAGCAGCAGCCTGTTCTAAAGAAAGATTAACGCATTGATTATGCCTAAAAAGATTAACAACAGGCGTGAGCTTAGCGTAGCTTGCGGATTTTACAATAACCTCATAATGCGGTGGCTTGACTGGCTCTGCCCGCTCCGCCACCCAACATAGCAATAAACGCAGTAACGCATTACTACGATCACTAGAAGGGGACAATTGATAGCTATCCAATAGCCATCGTGTCATTGTTTGAATGGCTTCGGCGTCTTCACGCTGCAAGCGAAGGTGCATCCCCCCTTTAAAAAAGGCATCAGCCTGCACGAGGCCGGGATCAAGTAAAACCGATGGTAAAAACTGGATGATGTACCAGGATTTGGCACGATTAGATAACTCAAAATCGTGAGTCTCCAAGGCCGGAGTAAAAACAAGGTCTTGATCTTGCAATATGGATTTTCCCTGACTATAAAAAAAAGCCCCATCAATCGTATCGAAAACAATGAGTTCATGAACCTCGTGAAAATGCATAAAACAGGAATAAGGGGAGTCTTTAGAGTAAACCACATGGTGAACCTCAAACTCATAACCTTTTTGTATGCAAAACGGTTCACAATATACGTTATTTTTGTTCATGCTCATTTTCCGATATTTAACATACTTAGTACAAAGATTCTGTCATGTTATCCGTAGATGGATTTTCAACTGAGGTAGTTTAAATAGTCTATATCACTTTTTGGCAGACGCCTTGCCTGTAAATGCAAGTGTCATCAACCCAGCAATCAAATACACCAGGAGAAAAGCTACTAATGATCAATTCTAAAGCGATTATTTCTAATGGCAAGGGAGACTTCCGCTTAACAACTATTGAGGTGGGCGAACCAGCCAAAGGTGAAGTCCACGTTAAATTAAAGGCCTCCGGAATTTGCCACACGGATTTAGATTCCATTAACAATTGGAACAAACACTTTATCGTGGGCCATGAAGGAGCGGGGATTGTTGTCTCAGTGGGTGAGGGTGTAACTAAAGTACAGGCTGGCGATAAGGTGATTCTAAACTGGGCGATTCCCTGCGGACGCTGTTTCCAGTGTCGCGAAGGCAATGCGCATATTTGTGAAATCAATTCCCCTGTATGCGGTTCTGGCTTATGCGGCCACGCTCACCCAGAGGCAAGCTGCCATCATGGATCCCCCATTGAAAGATCTTTTCATTTGGGAACCATGTCTGAGCACACGATAGTTAAGGAATCCGCTGTTGTGAAAATCAATTGCGATATACCCTACACCACTGCCTCCATCATCGGTTGTGGTGTTATGACAGGCTGGGGCTCGGTTGTTAATGCCGCTCGGGTTAAAGCGGGCTCCTCAGTTGCTGTTATCGGCTGCGGCGGTGTCGGACTGAATGTAATTCAAGCGGCTAGATTATCGGGAGCAGCGAAAATTATAGCCATTGACATTAGCAACGAACGTATCGAGCAAGCCAAAACGTTTGGCGCCACACATGGAGTGGTCGCTGCACGAGATGACATACATTTTGATACTGTAGCAGTCGCGGTGAAAGAAATAAACAATGGCCGTGGAGCTGATTATGCTTTTGAATGTACAGCTGTTCCCGCGCTTGGGTCGGCGCCACTTAAGTTAATTCGCAGCGCCGGTATAGCCGTTCAGGTAAGCGGCATAGAACAACATATTGACTTCGATTGTGAGCTTTTTGAGTGGGACAAGATTTATATCAATCCCCTTTACGGGATGTGCAATCCCGATCGTGATTTCCCGCGGATTATGGATCTTTATTCGTCTAAAAAGTTGAAATTGGATGAACTGGTAACCAGGACCTATTCTTTAGAGAATGTCGCTCAAGGATTTGATGATTTGATCAATGGCCGAATCGCCAAAGGCGTCATAATCTTTGACGACGAGGTATAGCATTAATGGCTATCATTAGAATTGAGAAATCCAACCCCTTATATACTCCTTTCCACTTTCAGCATCTCTCAGTGCAGAGTTCTCATATTAAAAGACGTTGCGACATCAGTGTATTTAATGCACATTCACAAGGTAGAGATTTGCCAATTGTAATTTTGTTGCATGGTGTTTATGGCAATCATTGGGTTTGGTCAGGCTTGGGCGGTGTCCACGAAGCCTACCTTCAGCAGTATAATCAAAGCGGCTTAACTGAAATGATTCTGGTTATGCCCTCCGATGGTGGCTTTTATGCCGGCTCGGCTTATCTACCATTAACCAATGGTGAAGACTATGAAAGGTGGATTGTAGAGGACGTTATCAATGCGGTTCTAGCTTCTAATCCATCCGCTTCGTCTACATCCAATATTTATATCGCTGGTTTATCGATGGGTGGCTATGGTGCTTTGCGTTTAGGGGCTAAATATTCCAATAGATTCAAAGGTATATCGGCACATTCAGCAATAACAAACATTCAGGAAATGTCGCACTTTGTCGGAGAAGATTTATCGATTTATAGAACTCATTCTCCGCATGAAGGCGATATATTGTATTGGTTGAAAGTCAACAAAACGCAGCTTCCTCCGATTCGCTTTGATTGTGGAACTGAAGATATCCTTTATCCAGGCAACCTTGCCTTCGATGAACACTTGAAACAACTCGGCATTAATGCCCATTTAGAACCATTGCCTGGCGCCCACTCTTGGGATTATTGGCATCAACACATCACCAAGACCTTCGCTTTTTTTGATACGATCGAAAGAACGTTTGAATAGCGTTCTATGGTAGCGAGACAAAACCATACAGGACACCATCCATGTCAATCGGCGAACCTAAAAAGATCATTGTTCTCGGCGGAGGAACCGCCGGCTGGGTGACAGGTGCTGTTTTATCAAAAAATTGGCAGACCCATGGTTACAAGATTGAAGTAGTTGATACAATAGATATCCCATCGATAGGCGTAGGTGAAGCAAGTATTCCGACCATTTACGACCTCTTAAATTATCTTGAGTTAAGCGACCAAGATCTGATTAAACATTGCCAGGCAACCTTTAAATACGGCATTCAATTCGAAAATTGGTCCAAACCAGGCGAATCCTATATGCATAGTTTTGGCAATATGGGACACAACTTCGGACAAACCGAATTTTTTAAGATTTGGTTAAGTACCGCTAGATACTTTAAGAAGCCCGAACTCACACCTTTTATTCCTTCTGCAGTCGCGGCCTATTCAAATAAATTTTCACGAGGTGCAGCGGCACCAGAAAAAACAAGCGGTCTTTTCTATCCCTTAAGCAGCCTACTTTATGCCCTCCATTTTGATGCATCACTGCTGGCTCGCTTGCTTCGAGAAAAAGCCTTACACAATGGTGCATCACACGTTTCAAAGCACATAGTGAATATTGAGACGGATGTGAGTGGAATAACAGCGCTCATTGCCGAAGACGGAGAAAGACTCTGCGCTGATTTTTATGTAGATTGCTCAGGCATAGATGGCGCTCTGAATAAACAAGCATTAAATGCAGATTTTGAGAATTGGCAAGCCTACCTGCCTTGTGACACCGCTATTGCAGTGCAAACCAAGTTGAATAGCACACCTCGCTTGTATACCCGCTCTATAGCACACGCAGCAGGATGGCGTTGGGAAATTCAACTTCAGAACCGCACCGGTAACGGAATTGTGTATTGCTCCAAAAATATGGACTACGATACAGCTAAGCAACATTTATTAGATGATGTTGAAGGCGAGCTTTTAACTACACCGCGCAAAATAGAATTTACGACCGGGAGACTGTCATCGCCTTGGATGTTCAATAGTGTGGCTATAGGTTTATCCGCTGGCTTTCTGGAACCACTGGAATCCACTAGTATCCATCTAATTATCGCCTATGCGAGAAAGTTGCGAGATAGCATCGACAACAAGGAACTAAATGATATCGGCAGAGAGAAATTTAATCAGTCTTGGTGTGCCGAAACTGACGGAATACGTGATTTTTTAATGTTACATTACATTTGCAACCAACGCGATAATGATTTCTTTTGGAAAGAACGGAAACTGGGAGTGCGTCCCGCATCGTTAAACATGTTGATTGAGGAGTTTTCTGAAACCGGCTGGATATCTCCACCCAACAGCACTATCTTTGGGACTGATAGCTGGCTGGAAGTATTGATCGGCCAAAATTTTTTTCGCGATTATACAAAGTTTTCTATGCCTGCAGAAAAAGCATCTGTCTATATTCAATTTTTACAGAACGTATCATACGCTATAAGAAGTGAGGTAAGTAAAATCCCTGATTCACACCAGACAATATTGGATACCCTACGATCAACAACGTATCGTTAGCACTTTACCCCGCCAAAAACATCTAAACATCTAGAATTATCTCAGGACGAAACAGCAAAATTAAGACCCAGTAACCGCGCCAGAGAATGTTCCATACCTGCCTTGTTCCGACTTTCTACATCAAATGGGCTAGCGCCGGCCCGCATAATCTCCAAAGCTTCCTTTTGCGACATATGATTTAATGCGCAACGCTCAAAAAAATCTACAATTGTATCCAGTGGCACTTTAGTCAATTCATGTGAGCTAGCTTTTCTAAGTTGATCATCTGGTGGAAATATCCCCATGCCGCTTAACAAATATAGCCAGGAATTTACTTTGTAATGGCGATTAAGACCGGTATTCTGTAACACCACACTGATATTCTCCCCATTCAACCAAGCTTCCATCAAAAGCTTAAGCCGAGGCGAAATTTCACTACGACGACAGGCCTTCCAGTACGGAGTATCTTCACGATCAGAGGTCAGATAATGCGCGTGAATATACTCTTTCACATTATCAAATGCCTCACCTATTTCTTTATTGAAGTGCTCTGCATATTGATTAGTGTAACCACCCGCTTTATATAATTTAACGAAACGAACAATTGTTAATTGAACAAGCGCCAATGCGGTCGCTTCTAAGGGTTCTAAAAAACCTTGCGAAAGACCAACTGCCAGAGAGTTTCTATTCCACATTGCCTTAACTCGACCAACCCGCATTTTTAGATGCCGGACCTCACCTTCTTCATCCTCCATCTTCAAATGGGTGCGCAACTCAGCCTCTGCCTCTGAATCACTACAAAAAGCTGAGCTGTACACGTAACCATTTCCCACGCGATTTTGCAGAGGAATCCGCCAGGCCCAGCCATTGTTTAATGCAGTAGATAAAGTTTTCGTTGAGATAACCTCTTCAACTGGGGTTACCAATGTGATAGCTCGATCATTAAATAAAGTGTCATTATAAGAAATAAAGGGCGTGTTGAGCGCTTTGCCAGTAATTAGCGACGCGAACCCACTGCAATCTATAAAAAAATCACCATCGAGTATTGCTCCATCTTCGAACAAAAGATGTGAAATATCGCCGTCCATATTTAATACCACGTTTTCCACATGTGCACTTTTCCAAACCACGCCACGCTTAATGGATTTTTCTTTTAAAAAATTTCCCAGCATCCCCGCATCAAAATGGTAGCCATACTGAACTTCAAATGGGAAAGAGTATGGGGTAATTGGACAAAGTGAATCGGACGCCAAGTAATAAGAATAGCTAAATATATTAGGATGCGCATGCACATGTTTACCTGCACGCCTCAATCCAGAATTGTATATAAGTGCTTTGATATGATCTCTATCGAAATGGGAAAAAAAAGGATGGAAATATTCCCGAAATCCATTCTTTGTCGACCAATTTTTAAAAGAAATTCCCGATTTAAATGTTGCTTGGCAAGCTGGTATCCATTCCCTTTCATTAATCCCGATAGCATCCATAAACGCTTTTAATGCAGGTGTAGAGCCCTCACCCACACCAATAATCCCGGTTTTATCGGACTCAACAAGCGTAATTGAACAATCCTGAAAAGCTCGTTGGAATAGCATCGCAGTCATCCAGCCAGCCGTTCCGCCACCCACTATTACAAATCGTTTAGATATCAAAACAGTATGCCTATAGATTATTTATTCTATGATTTAACGCACGCGTTTGAAGAAGCATAGTATCGCACTACAAAGAGGCTGCACCTGCAAACAAAAAAAGCGCCTTGAGATTAACTCCCAACGCGCTTAATTTTAACACATTAAAAAACTATCGCTTTCTACATTTATCCACTAGTTAGAATTCCGCACGAATACCTACACGGAAAGTCCTGCCAACAGTATATTCATCAAGGGTACGACTGGTAGTCGCATCGCCATTAATCGCCGAACCTTCATCAAAGGTGATGGGATTACCATCGGCGTCGGGGAGTACGAGAGTCCGACTAGTGAAATAAGTGCGCACCGGTGAATCCGTTATGTTAGCCACATTAAATTGCAAGCTAACAGATTCCGTCAGCGCATAGTCAGCAGAGAAATCTAAACTTTCCCGACCTTCTCTCCAGCGCGAACCACCGGCAAATGCTGCTTGTTCCAGCACATCACTTGAGCCCGACCAAGCAAGACGCATCTGATGACCACCTTGAGACCAATAAATAGTCGCATTATAGGACTCTCGCGGTGCACCTGGGATCACCTCGCCCGATTCTTCATACTCGCCTTTTTGGTAGGTAAAGTTCATGGATGTACCAAGGCCAGACCAAAATCCGGGCAGGAAGTCATAGTTTTGAACATAGTTCAATTCGATGCCTTTAACTGTTGCCTTTGCCGCATTGATGTTTTGAGTAACCGTATAGAGATTGCAGAGATAATCAGGGTTAGATCCGTAGACCAATTCAGGTGTGCCGGACAATGCATCTTCACCTTGCATACGACGTGGCATACAAGCATCCAAGTCAGCACCTGACAACAGCAACGGTATTTCTCCCACACCCTCAACAGAGTATATTGCGTTAGCGCTATCGTATGTGGTGCCCTCAGGATTGGCCGCCGTTTTGCGCAAATCCCCAATATACGAAGTGAAATCTTCAACCTCTATGAGATTTTTGATATCTTTTGTGAAAACGTTTGCTGAAAGCAGCCCGGAATCATCAAAGTACCACTCGAGCGAAAGATCCAAGTTAGTGGACTGAAGCGGATCAATTTTCGCAGAGTATAGTTGAACCGTTGAATCCGGACGCAAACCAACACCTGAGCCAAAAATATTTCCCTCAATCGTGCGAACTCCGGCACGCAAATCATCAATGGGCGGGCGAGCCATTGTTTTAGACGCAGCAAAACGAGCGATCAATGTATCCGTTGCCGCAAAGCTGACATTCAGACTGGGAAGCGTAATATCATAAGTATGAGTATCGGTAGTAGCCACTGAATTACGACTACGATCATACGAAACCAAGTTGCCACTCTCAGTAGTTTGTCGCATGCCATTTTCATCAAATGGGTAGGTCAAATCAGTAGAAATGTCGGCATAACGAATGAGATTACGCTCAAAGAACGAAGCGGGTATAACGCCTTGCTCGAGTATGGGGTCGTAGCATAGTCCATTATTGGTCGCAGCAATCGGTGTATCATCCCCATAGAAAAACGGAGTGCCATTGGTATTGAAGCCAGTCCCATCCACACGCGCCCAACGATTGCGCTCAGTGAAATTTACAAGATCGTAATTTGTTCCCAAAGTAGTATCAGTACTGCCGTTTTGTGGCTGCCAGAAAATCGAGTCCGTGCCATAATCCAAAGGACTCGGTGTTTCAGCCAGGGCCGGACATTGAATACCGTCAACTCCGATCTCACGCATTCTGTGCAAGCGAATGGGGTCGATAACCCTTCCACCATTGGCGTTTGTCGTGCCGAAAACAGTACCTGCATACCCAAAAGTTTCTACTTCTGTACGAACGTGACGCAAACCGATATCACCTTTTAAGCGATCATCAATGAAAGAGAAATTTGTTTTTAGATATATAGCCACATTATCAAACTCAGCGCCGCGCGTCTGGGTATTATCAATAGTGAATGATCTATCTCCTTGAGTCACCGCATTCAAAGCAGCCACCGGATCAAATCGAAGCCAACCATCAGTAATGTTGTCTTCAGGATAACCCAAGCCACTCATAAATCCGTCAGCGGAAACCCTTCCATCTGCAAAATTCGTTACCTGGATGAGGTTGATAGCGCTTGCATCTATTAGTAACGTCTCACCTGTGAAAGGACTAATGCTCGGCACACGCTCGTCACTCGGGCGCGGGGTGCCCGATTGGTTATCAACAAATTTCTCCCGATGTGTGTATTTTGCTCCGAACTCCACTGTTGTAAGACCAAACGTATCGATATCAAAGTCAAAGTCAACGTAGGCTGTTTCTTGCTTATCACTAACTTCAGTCACTGTTGACTGAATCCAACTCAGCGTATGATTTTCAAGAACATCTGGGTCAAAACCGGATGTACCGATATTATCCCAAAGATCATTCAGGCTTGGATCAAGGTCTACTATAGCTCCCAAGGAAGCCGGCTCCGTATAGCCCCCATTCAAGCGGCACTCACCGCTGGAGCAGTCATATCCCGCAGGGTTAAGAATATCTGCGGGCACGTGATGCAAATTCCACGGCCCCACCACTCGGCTCGTGTTTGCTGTTAGATAGATATTGTTTTCGGGGGTCTGCTCAGACTCATTAGCAGATATACCCGCAACCATGCGCAACCGATCTGAAAAATCGTGATTGAGCTCAAGAGCATAAAGCGAATTCTTAGTTTCGTAATTGTTAACCGATGCTTCAATGGAGCCGATGCTTCCACGATTTAGCATCGTTGTCCAAGTACGTGTGTTTGGATCAAGAACATGCCAATTTTGTTGCGGATCAGTCCATTGCAGCTGATCGTTATCGGTAGGATCTCCACCAGCTGTTCCCCCGAGTTCAACCGGATTTGAATCATAGAAAGTGGTACGATTTAAAAAGGGACCGCCAAGCCCCAGACCTTGTTGCGCGGCACCATCAATGAAGTTACTCATGCGAGATGTCTGCACAAACACGCCATCGGAGCGATTCTCAACATCTGTTGTACTGTGGTTTACTGATAAGGTGATGTCAGTGGTGTCGCTCATTTGCCACTGAACGGAAAGGTCAACGCCTTGACGTTTACGTGTATTCTCGTGAAGCTGGTATCCCACCTGCCCAGGAGCAAGCCCTTGAACAATTGATTGATTGTGAGGCGCCCCACCATGAGTCCAAAACAACGGGTTGGTATAAGGATCTACAGGTTGAGCATCAGCAAAGGTCGGCGCACGACCTGCAGCTGCGGCAGAAGCGGCATCTGCTGCAATCGCATTTGTGTTTGCATAAATAGTACCAGTACTTGAATCAGTATAGACGTTCGAGCCAAATGCATTAAAATCCTGTGCGTGGTACTGCTCACGACTCAGCTTATTCTGCTCATCGTTAACAGTCACAAGCACGCCTATCGTGTCATCTGCAAATTTATGAGAAAACGTACCCACAAATTTGTGGTCAAATTCATCAGATTGATCATCAAGCCCGCCCTGCAATGAAACCGTACGAACATTCTCGTTAATATCCAATGGTTTTCGAGTCGTTAGATTTACAAGTCCGCCTAAAGACCCCTCTTCATCGTCAGCTGATGGAGTCTTGATTACTTCAATTTTTGAAAGAATGTCTGCAGAATAAGCGGATAGATCTACTCCTTGCGAGAATCCTGTAGAACCCAGGGTTGTGCCATTCATCGTAACAACGGTCTGATCTGCGTTTGCACCACGGATAGAGACAGTTGTTCCCTCACCATCAGAGGTATTCATACTCACCCCTGAAACACGGTTCAATGCTTCAGCAATATTCTGGTCAGTCGATTTACCGATATCTTCAGCGTTAATCGTATCAACAATTTTGCCTGCCTCACGTTTATCGTCGACAGACCGCTTTATTGAGCTACGGATACCCGTAACCAGAACTTCTTCTATAACCTGATCTTGCTGCTCAGCATCCGCTTCTTGCTGCGCGTAGACAGCACCACTATTTACTGCACATATTGCCGCTGATAACGCCGTAAGTCTAAGGCGGTGAGTGATGTTTGACATCGTGAAGCCCCCATGTAAAGTATTTATTTTTATTTATGTCGTCCACGTCCTAATGACGAACACAAAACCTAAGTTTTAACGCCATTTACAATACTACTCGGACATCTTTAATTGTCAATAATATATTGTAGATTGTTAGCAATTTTAAAAGAGAGGTTGGCGGTGTGAAAAAAAGTAACACAACTGCTCCGCGCTACCACCATGATTGAGAAACAGCCAATCTACAGATAAAAAAAAGGGCACCCAAAGGCGCCCCAAAACATAACAGCAAGCATATAAAAATCTATTCGGCAAAACCATTAGGATTACGTAATTGCCAGCGCCAAGTATCTATCATCATACGTTCAATATTATACTCGGCCGTCCACCCCAACTGCTCTCTCGCCAAGGAAACATCCGCATAACAACTGGAAATGTCGCCAGGGCGCCGCCCACCAATCGTGTAGGGTATTGATTTACCACAAGCCCGCTCAAATGCCCTTAGCATCTCTAACACAGAATAGCCTGTGCCAGTTCCCAGGTTATATACCGCGCAGCCTCGCTTTTGCTGGACCAATCCTTTGAGAGCAGCTACATGTCCACGCGCCAAATCCACCACATGTATGTAATCACGCACACCAGTGCCATCAGATGTCGCATAATCGTTACCATATATTGTGAGCGCTTCGCGTTTACCTACAGCCACTTGAGCGATATAAGGAATCAAATTATTAGGTATGCCTTTAGGGTCCTCTCCTATTAACCCCGATTCATGAGCACCGGCAGGATTAAAATAACGCAAAATTGAAAAGTTCCACTGGTTGCCCGATGCTTTAGCCATATCACGCATTATATCCTCAACCATAAGCTTACTACGGCCATACGGATTAGTGGCAGACAAAGAAAAGGACTCCTTGATTGGCAACGAAATGGGATCACCATATACCGTCGCCGAAGAACTAAAAACAAAATCAAATACCGAACATTCCTCCATGACCTCCAGCAAAGATAAGCTGCCTGCTACATTATTGCGGTAATATTTGATGGGAATTTGGACGGATTCACCTACAGCTTTCAAACCTGCAAAATGCATAACACAGCTTATTGCATAATTCTCGAAAATTCGATGCAAAGCTGACTTGTCATTGATATCTATTTGAAAAAAATCTGGCTTAACGCCCGTAAGCTTTTCAATTCTGGTAAGCGATTCCATCTTACCATTTGATAAATTATCTACCACAATGGGAAAATAGCCACTATTAATCAATTCTATGCAAACATGGCTACCTATGTACCCCACCCCACCAGTCACCAAAACATTCCCAACGTACGATTTCATCACGGATCCTATGTAGAAAGAACTTTCGAAAAGCATCATTCAATACAAAGTATTTCAAGAACATTACCATCAATATCCTTATAGAATAAATTTCCGCTAATGGACTCCACCTGAAATATCTCTTTCTCTTCGATTAATCTATCGATAATAGAAAGTATCATTCTTTCTTTGATGCATAATCTAATATGCTTTTTTCCACCACTAACACCCTGAGCGCCAGCCAATTTTATCGCGACATCACCCATGGTTATAAAAAAGCTGCTTTCACCGGAGCTATCTTTTAACGCTCTCACACGAGCAGAAAATAAACGCTGATATCGATCAGCTGATTCAGCAGGATTTGCTACATATAATAATTGCCACTGCATGAACAACTCCAAAGTCGAATCATCATAGCAATTCAGGATTTATTATGAATCGTTCATAATCTTTTCCTAACGAATCTATTAATGGGTTATCGAACCTGAAAATTTTCCTCTTACTCAGTTTAGCGAACCTGACGGCTTCGCCATAATATTCATCCCACAATTTCCTAACAGAGCCAGATTGATACGCAATGAGCAAACCTTTTTCAATTCGTTCAGCCAATTTCTTATTATCCTTATTTACAAAAAAGAATTTTGGCAAGGGATAATAAATACATATATTTTCATCGTAATTTAAATACTCAACGTCCTGGTTTTTTCTCCATTCTCTTTCCAACTCATTGGCACCTATCAAGAAAATGTCGCCGCGATCATTCGCCGCCATATAAAATAAGCCTTTGACATTTCCGCCCTCAACCACTTTAAATCCGATTTTTCTTAAAATCTCACCATCTAACCATCCGCGGCCTTGTATGATTTTAAGGCGTAGTAACTCTTCTAGGCTTTCAATTGCAGCTATTTTTCGTTTGGAGTCAGGAGAAACAAACCCAATGCGATAACCAGTCACACCCAAATCCACTGGAAACTCGACACCGCGTAATTTTTCAATGATTTCATTGGATGCAGAATCTTTATATACAAAATTTTCAAATTGATTATCTTCCGCATAAACACGTAGGCGCGAGTAAGTAGGGACGTCCCCCCGAGGCAAATCCTTAATTTCATACTCACCGTATTCAGCCTTTGTGGCATCGAGCGCAAGGCGCAACAGATGGTATTCATAAATTTCCTCTTTAGGAACTATCTCTCCCGAGCCGAAAGTGATAACTGTCGGGGTTCCGGCAAATACGTTCATAGCAAACATCGCAGCAATTAATATTATTATACGCAAAATAAACCACCTCAATTTTGTCAACAATTTACATGTTAGCTCTAATATCCATAGGTTGCAATGTCAGAATAGGAGCTGTTAATGCATACTTAGCCGGAAATAAAATTAAGAGAAGACAACGCTGAAATAGAAGATATATAAAAAAAGCGCTACGAAATTTGTTATCGCAGCGCAAAGGGAAATTTCATTTGAGGATGTAACTATGAAGCGACATTCTGGAATGTGCCCGGATCTAATACTTGACGGCGAGTTTTGAAGCGGCAAATATAATTCCAATTCCATGAGGAATCGTACTTGTGGCACAGCCCCCAAGCCAAGCCAGCGATCGGGTCTTCAGTATCGGCTGCTGGGTCGCGATATAAACCTAATGCCTCCGGAGCACCTTTGATATGCGACATGATTTCAAAATTAATTCCATCAGGTGACCATTGGCAGGTATTTTTTTCTGGCCCATCGGTAGTCAATAAACTGGCGATACCGCCTTTCACATGCCATACAACAACTTCATGACCACTATTGCTGATCGGATTGAACTCGGATTTAATATAGGGGCCTTCGATTTTGTCGGCGATAGCAACTCCGTGCTTTATTTCACGCCCACCAAAATTCATACGTTCACCCATAATTTCGCCTTTGTAATACAGATAAAACTTATTCTGGTAAAACATCAAACAGGGGTCATGTACTTTGTGGCTATCAAAATCACCGCGAATTTTACAGTGAAAACGGTTGTCTTCATCACCGTCCCAAACACCATTATCCGCTGGAACTAAAATTGGAGCCGGGCTTTTCAGCCAAGGCCCATAAGGCGAATCAGAACTCGCCATAGCAATACATTCTTTAGTGCGATTTAAATACGGTGCCTTAACGGTTTGGTATACCAAATAATAGCGACCTTCGTGAGCCAATACTTCAGGCGTAAACACCGCGCGATCGTCATAAGAGCCTGGCGCACCCGGAACAACTGCAGGCCCCTGCTCTTTCCAATCCCAACCGTCGCTTGACGTGGCATGCCAAACCTCGGTTTTATCCCAAGGAAATACTTTATCATCTGGGTTGCTGGTGCCGAAACCAACCGTTTCGCCTTCACCCTTGGTATACCAAACATGAAAGAAACCATCAACACTGATAACCGCCGAAGGATCGCGGCGAATCATGCCTTCTTGGTAGGCAAAATCCCCCCCCAAAGGTTTAACATCAAATTCAAATACCCAATCTGCATTTTTTTGGTCATAACCACGCTCAATCGCACGGAGACTGGCTTTACTTAATTTCTTTTCTGAAGCATCACCCATATCTAACTCACTTTTGTAAAAATTATGACTTTAATCATTCTTATAATTTCCGGGTATCTATTATGCGCGACGCTCTAGAGAATGATTCACTGAAAATAGATTCGCCAATAGGCTTGCTCCCCGGGCTGCCATCAATGCTCCTTGATGCTTAATCGATTTTCCATTATAAATCTGAATCGCTGTAGCGTAGCTATCCACTAAGTGATCAGCACCGATCAGATGTATTTTTTTTCCTTTACCATAAAGATTTATTGCCGCTTTTACCTCAGCACCAATTAGCACACCCGATAAATATGCGGCACTCACATTTTTGCCATGCAGACCAGCCAACACTCTGGAACGCGTACTGAAAATCAAGTTCAATAAAAAAGTATTCATCAGATTGGCTTTGATGCCTTGGTGAAAAGCTACATCATCATGCACTTGCGCACCGCTAACCAACAAACTCTGCGTACATAAACCTTCAAAGAGTTCACCAGAAAATGCAGTGTAAAAATCCACAATTTCCCCCCGCTTAAATAGCACCCATTTCGAATGGGTTCCGGGTAAACACAATAACGCCTCTTTAAATTCTGTTTTGGTCGCCTGTTGCATCCAACCCAGAATCTGAGTTTCTTCTCCCCGCATAACGTCGGGCAATCCTGCGCGCGCCTGGGTTTTAATGCCAGGAACAATATAGGTGTTCAATTCACCCACTCGAAAATTAACTAAATGTTCTGCTAATCGACACGGGTTAACAGGGCAGTCAATGTAAGGCGTTTCGTATAAACCTACATTGGAGCCTACTGCACCGCTCATTACAATTGGCATGCCCAAAAATTGCTTGGGTAACTGCTCAATTGTATTGATCAAACATACTTCAAGCTCAGTACGTGATGAATGATTAATACCAATAGGCCGGATGACACTATATATAATATCGCCCAAGGTATTAACCACCTGTAGCCGAAAATTAGTACTGCCCCAATCAATGGCAATCATTTCACCCAAGATATAATCCTCATACCCGCCGTTATCAGTACAAGAAGAGCGAGGATGCTATTAACCTTCCAATGACACCAGACTGGCACCCTGTTCAGGCGTACAAATAAAAGGAATTGCAATTAATCCGGTTTTCAATTGGTAATCAGCAAGAATGGGGGCAACGATTGATAACTTTTGTTTTGGCATGAGAGCGACAATACACCCACCAAACCCGCCACCTGTCATACGCACACCACCTTCATTACCTAATTCTTTATCAAGCGCTGCAACCAAAAGATCAATTTCAGGCGTCGTAATCTGAAATAGGTCTCGCATTGATATGTGGCTTTCAGCCATAAGTTGACTTAAAAATGCAACATTATTTGTAGCCAGCGCCTCAGCTGCTTTCAGTGTGCGCTCGTTTTCTTCAATCACATGCTGCGCACGCTTACGTACCACATCAGATAACTGATCCGCAGCCGCAAAAAAGTCTTCTTTGGTTACCTCACGCAAAGCAGTTTGATTAAAAAATTTCGCCGCTTCTGCACACTGTTCACGACGTAAATTGTATTCACTATCGACCAATCCTCTTTTTACACCGGAGTTGATAATCACAATTGACAACTCTGGCGGCATAAGGATTGGAGTGGTTTTCAGACTGCGGCAATCAATCAATAAAGCGTGACCCTGTTTACCACCAGCAGATACCAATTGATCCATAATCCCGCAGGCACACCCTACATAATTATTCTCTGCTGCCTGACCAATCAACGCTAATTCAGTGAAAGGGAGTTGAATATCTGCAACCGTTAATACCGCCTGCGCTATCGCAACCTCCAAAGAAGCCGAAGAGCTTAGTCCGGCGCCCTGCGGAACATTGCCTGAGACCACTAAATTGCATCCCTTGAGTTGATGCCCCCGATCCACCAGTGTGCGTACTACTGCTCGGACGTAATTGCTCCACATTTGCGTGGGATGATCTCGATAGCTTTCATCAACCCAGAAGCGATCATCTTGTTCCGCGTAATCAAGGGCAACCACTTCGATTAAATTGTCATCACGTGCTGAGACTGCAACCAACGTGAAAAAATCAATCGCTGCCGGTAGCACAAAACCATCATTGTAGTCAGTGTGCTCACCAATCAAATTAACGCGCCCTGGCGCTTTCGAAATAACATCAGGCAACCGATTGAAGTGGTCTGTAAAACCACGAGTAACACTTTCCAACATGCTCATAACAAAATCCTCTAACCTGCAGATGCAGCGCTTTTATAATGAATAGCAGGTTGATCGCGCAGATATTGCGCCGCTTGCTCGGGTGTAATATCCCGCTGAACCTCACCTAACATTTCATAACCCACCATGAATTTTTTTATTGACGCTGAGCGCAACAAAGGCGGATAAAAATGTGCATGTAACTGCCAGTGACTATGATCTTCAGACGTGAAGGGTGCACAATGCCACCCCATGCTGTAAGGAAATGAGGTTTTAAATAGATTGTCATAACGAATCGTTAATTGAATCAAAATATCTGCTAGCGATTCGCGTTCCTGCGATGAGAGGCTCAGCATATCTGGCACATGACGCAAGGGTAACAACAGCGTTTCAAACGGCCAGCTGGCCCAATAAGGCACTACCACCAGCCAATCCTGATTTTGCACCACAATACGCTCTTTAAACTCCAACTCTTGCTGTACATAATCCAGCAACAACGGCCGCTGATGCTTCTGATGATATGTTAATTGCTTTTCATCCTCCCGCTGCGGCAAGGTAGGCACAGAACCTGTTGCCCAAACCTGCCCATGGGGATGGGGGTTAGAGCAGCCATTAATAGCGCCCTTATTTTCAAAAATCTGAACCCACGAATAATCTTCACCCAACTCGTGATACAGATCACACCATGTATCGATCAGTTTTGTCACCGCTGCCTGGGACATTTCCGGTAATGTTTTATTGTGACTTTCGGAATAACAAATAACACGACTGGTACCGCGCTCGCTCTCAGCACAGAATAGATCGCTATAGCTTTGATAATCCCTGTCTTCCGAATCCAGCGCGGCAAAATCATTCGTGAATACATAAGTGCCGACGTAGTTTTCATTCACTGTGCCGTTAATGCGAGTATTGCCTGGGCATAAATAACACGTTGGGTCATATGCCGGTTTATCGTCCGCCCCCTGCACCTCAATTTGACCTTGCCAAGGACGCTTGGCTCTATGGGGCGATACTAATACCCAATCACCTGTCAACGGATTAAATCGACGATGAGGATGGTCACTCAATACAAACGCAGGCTCCATATACCTATCCAATTACTATCAATGATTGAACATTGTCAACAATTTACACCATGAGACGAAGTAATAACAAGCACTATTTAGCAGATAAATCACACAAGCTCATCTTTCCCGTGTTGCATCAGGCCGCGATAGCGCTCTATATATCCTGATTTCCGCCCTTAGGTGGGTGAATACCAGCCTCGGCTGTATAAATACAATCAGGAAATCCGCTCCAACTTAAAAGGATAAGTTTGATTCGCTCGCCACTGCCCAACATACAAATTTTCATCTTCGTCCACGCACAGTGCGTGGCAATGATTGAACACATCCCAAGTGCTCTTCATCGGTTGCAATTGATTGTTGATATACTCCGGTCGAGTTCCACCGAGATTGGCAACGACACGGTTGTGCCGATCAAACACACTGATAAACCCTGAATCATCAGCATTTTTTCCGTCAATATGCGACCAACAAACTGGAGCGAAAAAATAATCACCCTTAAATACTGGCCCACCAATATAAGCACCTGCTGCATCGATTACGCCACGATATTCGCCATTTAATTCAAATAATTTTAAAACTCGCTCTGCCCGTGAACTCACAATCAAATGCGGATCTTGTGGATTGCGTAAATCCACTTCTATGCCGTGGGTGTTTTTTAAATTGAGTGCAGGATTAGCATTATCGCCGCCACCCCAATGACGAATGTAACGCCCGTTGGCGTCATACTGCAGCAGATAATCCGAGCCGTAGCCATCGGTAATATAGAGGTCGCCATTGGGCGCCACCGCTATGTCGGTCGGGCGAAAAGGTTGATCTGGGCGATAGACCCCAATAGTTTGTGGATGGCCAATGGTATAAATCAAACGGCCATCCAAGGTGAGCTTGGCAATAAAGCCGCTTTGCGCAATCACTTTATTATAGGGTGATGCCCAATCATCGGTAGATTTTCCATCCCAATTGCGATTGAGCACCCAGCCGCTATCCACCAAATAAACAACATCTTCACCGTTCTCATTAACGATGCGCAGCGCATGGGCTCCTGGAAATTGGGTGCCCCAGGCATCTAGCAATTTGCCGTCCTTGTTATACACAATCACGTTATTCCGCGGATGATCGGTCACCATCACTATGCGCCCCTGTGAATCTATCGCCAAGCCATGGCAATTTTCTACCGGCGTTTTTTGCGCATCAAGCAAACCCCAGTGACTGTTAACGCGATATTGAAAATCGCCCTGCCCTACAATCAGACCATGTGGATCAATATTGGATTTGGGTAAGGGAATATTTTTCTTAATCATTGGCGGGCAAGCTCCGAATAAAACAATAAAAATCTCTGCCGAACACTACTCCGGCAGAGCAATAACCAACAACACTACTCAAAAAACTATGCAGCCTTCCAGTTCAGAATGGCGTCATCATCAACGGGGTACAATGGATAATAAATAGCTTCGTTTTCCTGGAACGCCTGATTGGTGATGGCGTTGTAGGCACAAATCATTGACCAACGCGGTTCGGATGAGCGATTTTCATTGGATTTGTGTAGCAAATTGCAATGGAAAAACAAGGTATCGCCCGGCTCCAATTCCACATTGATCAGCTCGTGATATTTCATTGCTTCGTTCACAAACAGCATATCAGCACCTTTTTGATCACCAGTTTTATTGTGATCCAAACGCCCTAAATGGTGCGATCCTTTTAATACCTGTAAACATCCGTTCTCTACCGTTGCACGGTTAATCGCCACCATACAGCTCAATGATTTTGGATACAGCATTAGGTTGTCACGATGCCAGTAGCCGAAATCCTGATGCCACTCCCAGGCACCACCCACAAAGGGTTCTTTCATCATAATTTTGGTGCTGGTGTGATAAATTGGCTCGCCAATTAGGGTTTCGGCGGTATCTACCAAACGGCGACCGCGGGAGAACATGCTGTAAAAATCATCGCCGGTTTTTTGCCACAAACAAACCTTACTCACTTTTCCGGTTCCGTCCTTTTTTTGCCACGCGCGCTCATTTAATGAGTCGTCATTAAATGCGGCTTCCTGTAAACGTTTGATTTCTTCTAGCGAGTAATAACCACGCACAATCACATAACCATCGCGATGGTAGGTTTCAATCTGTTCTTGAGTCAGTTTTTTTGCATTCATTATCTAGTCTCCAAGGAGGTATTTCTGCAGGCTCGCATTGTTAACAATCATCATTTAACATAATGGAAAAAGCAAGCTCTTTATTTATATATAAATATCATATTCCTATAAAAATACGTCAATTTATACAAAAAGCTGTTAATTTCTGCCTATTTGGTAAAAGATAGGGCTTTTTTGAGGGGTACTTATAGGGAATTGGGATTTATGATTGAATTCATCCCCGACAAATCGAGACAACAGGACTGAACGACATTGACGACTGCAACCAACAAATATGCGGTTCCCGCCTTGGATAAAGGGTTGGATATATTGGAATATCTGGTGACTCAGGAGCTGCCGAAATCACAAACGGAAATCGCCCAAGGCTTAGGCCGTAATCCCAATGACATTTACCGGGTGCTGGTTGGCCTGGAAGCTCGGGGTTATTTGGTAAGAGATGAACTATCGGGGCGCTATCGGCTGTCACTCAAGCTGTACAACTTATCACGCAGTATTTCGCCGATTGATCAAATGCGCCAATGCGCTCTGCCCTACATGGAAGATCTGGCAGTTAACATTGGGCAATCCTGCTATCTGGCAATGCTTTATCAAAGTCAGACTATGATTATTGTGCACGCGCGCGGCCACAGCCCTATATCACTCAATATGAGTGAAGGCTCCTTATTCCCTACCATGACGACCACAGTGGGCAAGTTGCTTCTTGCCAATAGCAACTCAGCTGTGCGCGATATGATTTTGGAACGCGATGCCGACTATGCCAAACTCAGCAAAAATAAACGTGCCGAACTAACCGCCGAACTGGAAGCGATCAAACAAAATGGCTGTCTTGCCGCGCAAAGCCCCTTTATTGAAGGCGTCACTGACTTTGCTGCGCTTATTGGCAGGCCAGAAGGCAAGGTCATCGCCGGACTGGCCATTTCACCTTTGAAGTCGCGCTGGAGCATAAAAATAGAACAAGATGAACTACATAATCTAGTAATCACAACTGCGAATAAAATTGCACATCAACTGGGTGATTTATAACTCGCTCGACCTCCAACATGATGCCGCTATTTTATTAACACATCATCATCAGCAATGATAGTTGGCCTTCCAAGACTCTAGGGGACATGCCTAAGCTACTCAACGAGCATAGGAGAAAGTCATATGAGCAACCAACGATACACCCCGGAATTCAAAGACGAAGCAGTCAGGCAAGTTAATGAATGGGGTTATTCTACAGCTGAGGTAGCCAAACGCCTCGGTGTTTCCACGCCCAGCCTTTACAAATGAGTCAATTCTGCTGCTCCTGATAAAATCTGGAGCTCAGGAACAGGAGTTACATCGCTTAGCTAAAATCATGCGGAAGTACAGGATAAAGGCACAAATTAGCTATAAACGGCATTACTGTGGTGCCCAACAAAACCGGACAAAAAATTAAGCATACTTTTCAAATTCAATCGGACTTTTGTAGCTCAGAGTTGAATATGGTCTTCGCGAACTATACCAGATCACAATATAAGCTCGCACATTCCGAATCACATCTTCTCAATGGCGATATAAATTGTACTAACTCAGACCTGATCTGATAGTTACCGGTTTTTACGAATGCCTGTCAGTTTAGATTTGAGCTAAATTCTTTTCAGCCCAAACCTTTCCATCAAGAAAGGTTTCCATCGCTGTATGACCACAGCAAACCTTTCCTTGATGAGTTCTCGTTTTGTTGTAGTATTTCAGTCTTTTAGCCAGTTGGTAAGGCGAATCCTCGGTACATGTTCAAACTGTTTAATATTGTGTGTCACAACCACCAACCCCCGCGATCTCGCGTGACCGGCAATCATTTCGTCATAGGGACCGATCGGCCGCCCGATTTTTCTTAGCTCTGCCCAGAACGCACAGTAAAAAAGCATGATAATGCGATTAAACAAATCAAAAGATTCGCTCAGCTGCTCATATGACCAGTACGCTGTCTTAGTGAACAAAAGCGTACTGGCGATGTCCGAACGCATCGATCTAAATATGTCATCAGCTGTTTCTGCTACGGTTCCACTCTGCTGGCTGCCGTAGCGTTTTCTGTTGCGGTTTGTTTACGAATCTCCGGTTTAACGCACACCAAGTCACTTGGTGTGGCTAGCCTCCACACGTAACCGTCGATACAGATGTTCACGCCTTTGTTTTCAGAATGCGCAGCATTTTCCTGGATGACTCTTTGTCGCGCCTCCGGCGGGACGCAGACATGGTCATTGGCCGCCGCCAATCGATGAACAAATCCTGGCTTACAGGGAGCCGGATTCGGGTAACGTGAACGATCAACGGCCAAACGAGCACACTCGAGAAATGTTGAACGCTCGGGATTAAGTTCTTTTTCTTTAACCGCTAGATTTCGAGCAGCGGGTGTAACACAAATATTGTCACCGGGCACCGTTTTGCGAGGAGTAAACCCGGCGCGACAAGGCGCTATTCGAGATAACGCCGCAGCATTGTCTGCCACTGCCTGGTCGCGAGATTCTGGTGTAACACAGACGACATCACCAGAATATGCTTCTCGCCAGACAAACCCCGATTTGCATCTACTCGCACCCGCCGTTGTGACCCAATCTCCTTTTGACCAAGGCCCACAAGAAGGATAACGAGGATCGCCACAACCCTTTACCAATAATTTATAGCGCGCACCAGGTCGCATGTTCGGAAAGGTAAATTCCTCAAAACCGACAGGGCGAACGTCGCGTTGGTCAGAATTACCACGTTCATCCTCGACACGAACGAGTAGCTTTTTATAGTCACCCACATTGCCCCACCCCACCGTTACACTATTTTCTGTCGATTTAACATAGCGAACCTCTGGAGCAACTTGCGCAGGCAGTGTCTCCTGCGGCTTTCTCGTTCTGATACTCGTTTCAGAGCACTCAACGACACTGCCGTCACTGTACACGGCACAAATCTGGAACTGATATGAAGTATCCGGCTGGAGCCCAAGCACAGTAAACGTATCTGATAAATGAGCGCTCGTAAAACGTGTGCCTACGCCTTCTTGGTCCAGCCGGAAGCTTTCTACACCATCAGACCCAGGATGTTGATATGCAATCACTGCCATACCCGGTGCGTTCGAATAGGCTGCGGTTATTACTGGCGCTACTTCAGCCCTCGACGAACTATTGGTGATCATTAAAAAAAGGAGGAAAAACCAATACACTGTAGATTGCAAGATGCCCTTCAATTTTTCGTAGTGAGTATTAGAAAATACCAACCAGCCTTTAGTTAGATTAATTTTCATGTGGAGCTCCTTCATATAAATTTTCCGTTACGAAACAGCTTATCGTTTATAGATCCAACGCCCATACACTCAAAACATCATTTTTAGTACACCTGATAAACCACAACATCTATCCCCGATTTCCATAGATCCTCAAATGAAATAGATACTATATACAAGCCTCAATTCTGGTGCCTGTTTTATCAGCAAAGGCGGGTGGATCGAAATATTTCTTCCAGGACGAATTCGCCGTATCCACTCCCAATAATCTCAAAGTTAATTGGTGCCGTTTCCGCGCACCCTGCTCTGTCATAGCAGACGCTCCTTAGCGAAACGAAGATATGATATGCCGTGGGCCTATGGGTGCCAGTGGAAAAACACGGTAGTTTCTGTAGGACAACGCTGACAGAGTGGCACGATCAGCCACCTAGTCCCAGGCTTGTGAGCTGCATGTGCGGGGCAAGCCATGAAATGATTATCTGTATTCTCGTGTAATTGACATTACGATAAACGCGAGCAGTTATATAAGAGTTGAGAAATTAATAACAAATAATTCTTTCTGACCCGCAATTACCCGTGGCGTCAAAAGCGCGGCTCCGCTTTAATACAGCGTATCTTAGGATCAAGAAGTTTCGTAAGCCATTAGGAAATCAATTGCTCACTTGATAAAACCCTCTCCAAAACCACAATTTAACGCGGCGTTACGTGTGCAAGGAAATATCTGAATGCAGGAAGTAAGATCTAATTTGTACCCTTGTCGGCACTGCGAGGAAACGGGTGTCTGCAAGTCTGGCCTGAATGGTTCGAGTTGCCATGCCTGTGCAAAGTATCACGACTTGAAGGGAGAAGAATTCGTTGGACTGGCATGCGGTACTTGTGGCGGGCTGGGGCAGTCTGAGCCGATGACTGAGCGATTAAATAAACGAACCAAGCCGTTGCTGGCCATGGGGATCGTATTTCTGGTTCTTATCTTCGTGTTCGTTCTGGCGCTCAGTAAAAATTCGCATTTTCCCGAGTTTCTCGCCTTCGCGGGCACATTGATTGGCAGTGTTACTGCATTCTATTTCAACAGTCGGAACAACACATAACAATGTGGTCAACGGTACGCCAACTACGCCCCGCTCCGTTGCGGCCCGTTACAATTGGCGTAATGAAGTAAGAGAATGTAGATCTCCGATATAAAACGAGTGTTTGAAGGGCAGCAAAAACCGAACTTATGCATAATAAGAAAGAACTTATAGAAGAGTGGTATAGAAGAGTGTCTGTGACTCAGGCAGCTCACTACTATTCAGCTGGAAATTTCAGTTCCAGGAAATATTTCCTGGGCGTTCCTACTGTCATACTCACTACACTTGTAGGCACCTCCGTTTTTGCAGCGATACAGAAAGAGCCCGACTATTCAATTCAAGTTCTTGTCGGCCTTGCCAGTGTCGCAGCCGCGTTGCTTTCTGGACTTCAAACTTTCCTAGGAGATGCAGAGAGAAGCGAAAAGCATCGTACTGCCGCAGCCAAATATGGTGCTTTGGGCCGAGAGCTGGAGTGCTTCCGCGTTCAAGGCAATGAGATCACGGAGGGAGACCTAAAAGCATTACGGCAGGCACTAAATGAGCTAGCTATAGAATCTCCAAGCATTCCGCTAAAAACTTATAGAAAGGCCGGAGCTGCAGAGCTAAAAATATTGCCTAAAAACTAATATGCGGACCTAGAGGTCCGCACTATTGAGCTGTTAAGGCTACAAAGTATGGAGGGCACCCCACCGCCAAAAAAGTTACCAATGGTTTGGTGTGATTTAAATGCTTGTGGCTTAAGCGGAGCTGAGGATGATGACTGTTATTATTCTTTGCATAGGGAAAAACTTTTAGAGCTTGGTCCAGTAGAAAAAATAGAAGTATTCGTTTATGACGAAGACCTAGTTGAGGAAGGAAACCCAGAAGCATTTGGTTTCGTTGCTAAACTGGAAAGAATCTAGGGTTTTAATAGTGAATGGCGTGCTCGCCCAGATAAAAATACATGGTATAGAGGGTCCTGTGCCTTATCACGTGCAGTTTCCGCCTTATTGGGCAACAAACTTTTACACTTTTGGTGCTCTCTCATTGCTGAATCCGTTTTCTTTAAAGGAATCATCATTTAATACTGAGGAAGCGGAACGAACACCTCGCGCAGCTGCAAAGGGTGCTCTTGTAAATTGGGTAGGAATATCAAGCACACCAGAAGAGCTTTGGTTTGACTGGTCTATAGCCATTTCTGCATCAGCCTAACAATCAAACGGATCGCGTCGCTCCACCGGATAGAATTTACGCAGCCAGGAAAAAAGGAACAGAAGGATGCCCGAAGAAATATTAGATGATGATTCAATTCTACTTTGCTCTAATTGCTTTAGAGATGAAGGGCTAAGAATAGATTCAAACAAAATCGGTGTTGAATCATCAGAAGAATGCCCAAACTGTAACAGCTCAAGTGGTAAAAAACTTACACAACAGCTTATACAAGAATTGGCTTGGCGATTTTTTGTAAGTGGAACAACAATCCGCTGTGAGTATGGGGCAGCACCAGTAATTCAATGCAATGAATATCACTATGGGAAAAGTGATATTAGCCCATCAGCGTGGTTAGAGAATGATATTAAGCTGATTGAGGAGGCTGCGAAAATCGGTTTCTTTCATTACGGGCCACGCCTATGGATGGTCGGCGAAGTTGAACCGCTTAAAGATCTCCAACAAGAAAGCAGTCGTGACAAGATTATTGAACGTGTGCTACAAGAATATCCAGAAAAATTATTTGCCAATGGCACTAAGTTCTATCGCCTCAGAGTGAATCCTAATAATCCTGCTGCCCCCGAGGAATACGATAGTCCACCACTTGAGTTTTCAGGCCGTGGACGTTTGGATTCTACTGAGTTCTCAGTTATGTACGGCTCGCAGGATATTGATGTCTGTATCCATGAGTGTCGCGCATCAGCAGATGATGATATATATGTAGCTACATTTATAACTGTGCGAGAGTTACGTCTTTTAGATCTAACACATATTTTAGAGGAAGATAATACGGAGTTTGAAAGTTTAGACATGGCTATACACATGTTGTTTCTTGCCAAGTCTCATTCGTATGAAATATGTCGAGCTATAGCAAAGGCAGCGAAACACGCGGGATTTGATGGAGTCATTTACCCTTCATTTTTCAGTTTGATGCGAACAGGAGGTCATCCATTCGAAACCAGCTATGGTCTTTCTTTGAGGCGATACCATCCTGAGAGAGAAAAATACGTGGGGGCTTACACAATCGAAAACTTTGCGTTGTTTGGACACCCCTTACAAGCTGAGTTAGTGAAAATAGACTCTATCAATCGACTGATAATTACACAAGTGGGTTACCAAGGGCATTTTGGGCCAGTTGAATATTGAGCTTGGGGAAACTTTCCGTGTGAAATACCTAACAATCAAACGGATGGTGAGCTTCCGCCGATTTGAGTCATTTCGCATAAGGAATGTCTGCAAATGGCCGATTTCGTGTTTCCGGCATCTATTTTAAAGAGATCTGCAACTGGATGAAAATCAGTATGAGTAATAATGAATTTTCAGCAACGGATGTTATTCAGCTGTCCCCAGAAGGCATCAGCCTTATATCGATGAGATTGATCCGATTTTTGAACGTGATCGACAAATCGAATGCATAGGAAGTGCTCCTTCTTTAGAGCAGGCGATTCAAAATTTCAAAAATTCATCGCCTGAAGTCCAATCATAAAAGTTTATATTTTCATCAGAAACAGGAGCGGTGCCAGGTTTCGTAGTTAATAAACAATTTAGCAAAACAGCCTGTGTAAAAAGTCTGTTTCCTACTGAAAGAGATTTTAGACACAAAGACGCTGTGGGAGATGTCAGAAGGTGAATCAAAATTCAGGATTGATTATTCAATTTCGTTAGATAATCAAGCATTAAGCTACTTGGAACCATTTTTTGAAGAAAAGGTATCTAAAGTTCCCAGTGACATGGTTGAGGTTTTTCAATTTATTCAAGACCTAAAGTCTTTGTTGATCCGCAGCCTTACATGAATGAAAATCTACACAACCTTAACCCAAGCGAAGACATAGGAAAGATACGAAATCGGCTGCGAGCATATGAAATATTGCGCAAGTTAAACGTTGAGAAGCTAAAGCAGAACCAGGAAATACAAACGACGCTATCGAACAAAGGTCTTGAGGCAAATACCCATAAGCTGGTAGCCTCGATGTTTAAGAATCGAAGAAATAAGAAGGCCGTCGAATGGATGGCCATAAAATATTTGATCATTTACTGCCAACTAGTAAAGATGGCAGCTATTCAATCGAAGAACCCGAAACGCTCGAATAAAAATAAAATTATGGAATACTTAAAGTTTTGTCATAATGACTTAAAGGCGCTTTCTTATCGCGAAATATTGCTAGCAAAAAAGTATTTTGAACTAGGTCAAGAATTTAAATTCTTCAGAAATATACAGAAAAAACAGGGAAAACTTTTTACCAAAATTAATAGTATGGTGTGGGACCTATACCATATTTGGCAACTTGAAGAAAATTTTGTATTGGCTTCAAAAGGCGATATTAGGTATTTTTTTCCTGCCATTTTGACGTTTGACCAAGGCTTGAATGAAGTAATGGATCTTTATCCTCTTAAAAGCATAGCCTTCGGTAAGTCATTGAATAAAACAGTTCCATTTTACAACGGAAACTTTATCAATGATATTGCTGACAATGATCCCGATAACATTGAGGTGATGGGATATTTTTTTGAAAAAGAACAGATTTACTTTAGAGACAAACACCGGTCAATGGAAAAGAAGTATTTGCAGGGTCTGGCATTAACGCTTCAAACTGAGCCTGAAAAAATAGCGGAGGTCATTCGGCCTTCAATACTATCAAATTGGTATATATCAAAAGCGAAATAGATTACTCGGCAAAAGCTAAATAGTTGTCATAGCTAATAAAACAACATTTCATGAAACCTAAATTAGATACAGCACTTGTGCTTCCCAAACTTTACAGATTGAGAGATTCGTAATGCCTCCACTTGATCAGATCGTGATTCATATATGAAAAAATACTTATAGCGTTACATGATAAGTCTTGCCCCACTATTATTAATAGCAAACCATTTGTTGCGAGTTTGGAGTTCTCCAAAATTTTCTTCATGGCATCCGCATCATCTTGAGAGGCTTTTGGTTTCTTTTCGGCATGAGTGTGCCATTCGCCAAGATAAACATTTCCCAATTTATTTTGACGAACTAATTCTCGTTGTGCACTCTGTGGGTGTGAGCGGTAATGACGCGGACCTCTATCATCTTTTGGATATGGACCTGAGGCACATTTAATAGTAAGAGTTTGCGCAGATATTACACCGAATAATTGTCCTCCGGCCTCAGAACACCATGCATGGCGTTGGCGATTTCTAATCAAATATTCCACGACTTGTGATTCAATAAATATATCTTGTATAAAATTATCACTTATTAGTTGGAGGCTGCTCATACGTTAAGCTCAGTCTGTAGTCTCATGGCCACAAAAAATCCTTAATGCATAACTCATTATCAAACTCAGTTCTTGGCACCAGGTTACGTCGATGGGCTTCGTTACAACTACCAAACCACGTACGCCTCATTGATACAGAAATTTGATTGGTAAGGATATCAATCACGAGTCGCGCAGTAATGTTAACTGTAGATTGAAGTTCCACCGCACCGTGAGGTTGGAATGTATCTCCGCAGCCTGCCATAGTAACCATATGGTTTGCAGTAGCAGGGATGTCACATAATCTAAAAGAGACCTCCATGTTGTCATCGAACATATCATTAATAGTATCAGTTCCGAACAATGCTACAGCGTGACCGGCAATGGCAAATGCTTCGACCCAGGCGCAAACATGTACCAGGTTAGTATTGTTTGCTCTTCTCCAATCATCCAAATACAGATCACCGAGTATAGTTATACCCGCACTTACAATGACATCAGCTTCTTGAATTAGCGCTAATTCTTCTTCGTTTAATGTTTCGACCTTTTTATAATGGGCAGTCACATCTTGCATGTGAGGGAAATCACTTAGCAATAATGTGCGAAGCGCTTCAACTTTTTTGGCTCCAGTATAACCAACACCAAGCAAATGGCGGGATGCATTGTAAGAAGCTAATTTATCCCCATCGATTAAGTGAAGCGTTCCTATTCCGGCTTGTGCTAGCAACCGAGCTATTGACGCACCAAGTGAACCACAGCCACAGATTACAACCTTTTTGTTGCGCAAGTTTTCATAATTTAAATCATGGTCGCGGCCGTGGACCCAAGAACCGTCAATTCTTGCAACATCTATTTTGTAAATTCTATTCCCATGGAATGCTCGCCGCACAACCGGGGCTGGTAAAAGTGTTCCTGTTCTAAAACCACGTCGTACGTCTGCTAACTTTTTACTTTTCAATAAAGCAGAGAAAAAAACGACACCGTTTTTGGAATGTGCACCAATCACAATGAGGCAGTCTCTACCTGCGACCAAAATTCTATCTTGGACCTCTATAGGAACCAGCTGGAGCAGCTGATTGCCAAATTCTGGAAACTCATCTGGACTCCAAGGACTATCCAGCCATATTAAATAGCCTCGGTAGATAGTTGCTGAGTTGGTGTTATTGCGAAGATGCATAAAGTACTTCGCTAGTTCTTCAGCCGTATCTGCTACAAAATATTTCCTATAAATATCTGTTGAATAAGCGATTAGTCGGCTTTCAGCTTTCAACGAAAGTAAGCTATGAACATGTTCTGGATTACTGTGGGATTGGGTCCAATAGGCTAACGCCTCAAGTGCAAAATCTTTGCGGCGTGCAACCGGGTCCATATTTAATAACTCTTGCGCCCATGCCAGATGTTGAATAATCCGTTTTTCCGGATCATCTTTCATCGAGCTGCGCGGAAGGCAGAGCCCTCCAAGGTCATTGATATGTGGCCAATATTTACTTTTTCCGTGTTTATATTCAGGAAGCCAGAGCACCGGTTGTGTGCGTGGAAAATGTTTGTCTATTGCAACATATAAGAACGTTATGTTGGGATAATTCACATCTCCTTCACGCAATTCAATTCGCCAGACAGCGGCAAATAAATTTAAAGGCAATCGATCACGGGACTTGGTCGTTGGTGGAACTAACGACCATCGCCCCGATAATTGACTATCCAATTCACTTTGGATACGTTGCAAAACCAATTCGTAGTTCATTAACCGAATCGGCTACCGTCGTCGTTGCGTTCTGAAACTTTCGATGAAGTCACTACAAATGCGGATTTTTGTGCGATAGTTTCCTTTGGAGCACGTGCAGCAAAGAAGTCCGTATTAAAAATAGTATCCCAGGTTTCCAATGCATTTTTTTGAGAACAGTCAGATTCATCCAGCGTCTTTAACTGATCCAAGGCCCACGTTAGCTTATCCTTCAAAAAGTTTACTGCTGGGTCATCCTTATCTGCCAGGTTTACGCCCTCCAGCACCGGATGTTTTACTTCAGTGGATGTATCTAATGCTTTTTTAATAGCTTTCCATGTATTACGTATCGCTAAATCGTCTCTTCCGTCGCTAGATTCGAAATGATCTACTACCAACTTTGTTATGGTGATACCTGAAACAGTTTTTTCTTTCCACTCTGCTTTGCTTCGCGCAAATTTTTTCGTGTACCGTACCACTCGGCGAAGTTGACTGCCGTCAACCACATCACCCGAATTTAGGGTAATGACTTTTCCATTGAACCAGCTTGTTACGGCGCGTGCGTCAGAGCGAACCCATTCATCACCACTCGCAAGCTCACAATACTCTTCATCTTTTCCATCAATATCTTCTGTTTGAATCCGATAAACAGGGTAGTCAATGTGGTATCCCATCGCATAAGTCTGACGAACGCAATTAGATCTTACTTCAGCAGGGCTCTTTAAACGGTCATCATCAGACAGCGCATCACAAACTCTCTGACGCACTTCTAGTGGAGTTAGATTTAGGATTCCAAATAAAGTTGTTAAATCTTCAGGTTTGAAATAGATTCCATCATCAATATCGTATTCATACGCGTCATCCTGCACCATCGTTTTCATGCTGTATGAACCTTGCGAATCGACTTGCTGTGGTTGAGGTTTTTCCAACCTATCCAACCCGTTTTTCAATCGAGTACGCCCAGCATCACGGTGTGTACGCATCGCATCTTGGCTGCTTTTACCCAGTGTTACTTTCTCATTGTGATATGCCACAAGATCTTTGTTGCAATTGTTATCTGTCATTACATCAGTCTCCTGATCAATTTAGTGTAGTTAGTAATGCATCCCTGAAAGACTGCATGTAATTCGTGGGATTATTTGAATTCATTTGTGACCATGCCCAATCAACGTCAGATATTGCCTGGCGCTCCAAAGCGTTTAGTGCCTTATCTCGTGCATCATCAAGATTTTTTAAATAGTTTCTCAGCTCATTCGATGGACACTGAGCTGGCATTCGATAAGCGAAGCTGCCATCGTTACGCAGTGACGCTATCTTCATAGCGATATAGTCGTAGCCAACAGCTTGGGCATTGAGGCTTGCTTCAATTGCTTTTATGCCAACTTTCCAGCCCAACGAGGTTCGATTGAGCTTTCTATCAGAAATTTCTTCACCGCCCTGTGAGGGCAGCGAACCCAACATGAATAAATGAATGGGGCGCGAGGTCTCACCTCGATCATGGAGAATCTCGCTCGCTTCAATCATACCAAGCGCACCTGGATTATTTGCCCACAATCCGCCATCCACATACACAGCAGTAGTTGAAGAACTTGTACCACTTGGTTCGACTAATTTCGCCATGGAACGCAGCATGGGGGCAGCAGATGTTGCAAGACAAATATCAGCGAGTGTTCGTGAATTATCCCGTCCATTGGATCGGGAGAGGTGTTGTGTCTTAAATACAACCGAGGAGTGGCGGTTAATATCAAGTGTTGGAATTGCTAATGCGATTTTTCGCTCGCTATAAATGTCACCAACAGTTTGCTCTTTGAATGCGTTTGTTAACGCGTCTTTGAGCGCGTGGTTACCTTTTGCTAATCCAATACCCAAACCGCGAATTAAAATATCACCTAAAATTGGGAAATGACGAACAGCTTGAAAAGGGAATATTTTTTTACCTTCTTTATAATATAGGTCACGGACATCTTTTAAGGGTACACCTGCGGCAAGTGCACAACCGACAATGCCACCCGTGCTGGTTCCGACTATGAGATCGAAGGCTGTGCCAACATCCAATGCCTCGCTTATGTTATTAAGCGATGCAAGCCGAGAGGCGAACGTATTCAAATAGGCCGATTGGTATACGCCACGCATACCCCCGCCATCCAGACATAAAACGCGAAACGGACTTTCTGTTGTCATTTATCATTTCCATTGTGATTCGGCTCACGATATATGGGGTCAATGGCTTCTATTTCAACCATATTGATCAAAAAATGTTATCAAAAGACTTGAGGGCACAAAATCACTGAAATAGCTCCCCTACGAGTGAAAGCGGTTTTGAGAGGAGTTCTTAATTAAAATTGGGCTGGTAGGGATGATCTGGTGACTGCGTTATTGACGCATTACAAACTAGCCGGTAATTGGGGGATATTATTACCCTCATCATCTATTATTTAGATGGTACGCCACATGCTTAAGTGTCGACGGGCATTCCGCCAGACATTTGCCATCTCAGCTTCCGCTTTTGGCCGATCTGCGACATTAGGGCCGCAACATTCGATTATAGCGCCCCCGGCAGGATGAACCTGCATCCTCACAAGTTGATCACCTTTGCACCATGTCGTAGACTAAAGGCAGGAATCTAAATTGCTGGACAGCGAAGTCATGAACATGAAAATCCCAAAAATTCTTAAAATCCCTGTGGCAGCCGTCGTGCTCGTCGCGAGTGTGGCGTGGATACTGCTGAAAGCGGCGGTTACTGCGATTGGCTTGATGGGCGGTCGTCCCGATGAGAGGGACGACGCTCAGCAGATACATGCACCGAACAGAACAACAGACGCGGACAACAAGTACAGAATGTCCGGCTTTGGCGATTAGTCACTTCACCAATCTTGAGGGGTCGGAAGCATTGGCTACCCCTCCACCTGCATCCATAAGTGTATTAGCAAACCTCCCACCGTTGATTCCCGCCATCCCGACCAGCATCGTAAAAAGCAAAGGCAGTACGAGAAACAAGGAGCGAATCACGTAGCGTATTACCTCCACCGTTATATCCAGCCCTGAATCATTGCTAAACCTGACCCCAAGGAGAGTTGTCGGGTCGCTATGATCCCCCCATTGGGTGACGGCCGTGAGGAAGAAGTTGTCCATCCACACCGCCACGGCGAACAGGAAGGTCCAGAAGAACACGCTGAACTTAACCGCCAGCGCGGTTACCAAGACATCCAGGCGATAACCGGATAGCACCAGCAGCAACGGCGTCACCACCGTAAAGAACATGAGGATAACGGCCTGGATGATCGGTCCGGCGTCCCGATACATACGTGCCTTGGTCCGATCCGGGACCGACATCGCTGCCGCGACACCCGATGTGACAGCATCAGCCGCCCCGCGCCAGAAGCCGTCCCGAGGGTAGTTGTTATTGATCTGCAGCCGCTGGATGTCGGTATTCGCCGAGAGCAAGGCCCGTAATAGGTCGTCCCGTGTCGATTGGCTAGTACGGGTGAGCACCTGGAGGATCGCCGACCAGGTGCTCTGTTCCTCGCTGTTGCCTAACTCATCCGCGAAATAATCCAGCAGCCGTCCATGCAGCCCATCGGATTCATCCAACCACCATTGCCGGCAATAGGGAAACCCTCGCCCATCGGAGTACTCCGGGGTGACAATGTTGCTGTCACGGTCGCGGTCGTACCGGATGCTCCAGAGGCCTTCGGTCGTGCGGTAGTGACCGTAGTAGCTACTGTGTCCTAGGAAGAAGCGACTGCCGGGCCACATGATGTCCTGGTCGATATCCTCGATATCCTGGGGCGCCGGCGGCTTGTCCCGCAGGTACCGGTTGAGGCTGGGCCGCCAACAATCTCT
This sequence comes from Cellvibrio sp. ARAG 10.3, assembly GCF_051846955.1. Classification (NCBI taxonomy): domain Bacteria; kingdom Pseudomonadati; phylum Pseudomonadota; class Gammaproteobacteria; order Cellvibrionales; family Cellvibrionaceae; genus Cellvibrio; species Cellvibrio sp. ARAG 10.3. The sequence continues at coordinate 1,358 of NZ_JBPYCU010000020.1, read as the reverse complement.
ATAAAACATCGCTGTCTCATCACGCAGCTGCTTATCGTGGATTTGCAAGGTGGCCAGCTCGGTAGAGATACGACGCAGATCCGGCTGACACGGCAAGATGCCAGCGGCCGTTGTCGCCAAGCCTGATGAGAAAAAATCCCAGATATACCAGATGATCGGCACCTTCGGTGTACGGCCGTCCAACTCCAGGGCGTCGATGCGATCGTAGGTCGTGCCTGTCTGTCCTATGCGGATCTCTCGGGTAGTTTGGGTCAGACTATCGCCATTGACCTCGCATTGATGGATATTGGCCCTGACGCTTTGAGGAGCGAGATTGATCGCCGGGTTGCAGCAGAGAATCAATACAAAAAACGCGACATATAACTCGATCTCCGAGCGCGCAAAGGCCTGCACACCAATATCGGTTTTATCACGGCTTTTCCTTGCCTCAATGAGATTGCGGATCACAATAAACGCGAAGGGAATCAGGGCAACGCCGGTGCCTGTCAAGAGGTCCCACAGGCTGTTGAACATGAACCAGCCAAGCACCGTGGTGTACAGCTCTATGCTGCTGGACACGATCACAGAAAACGCCCCATCAACTGGAGTGCATCAAACGGAAAGAACAGCTCATACACGATAAAGATGCGCAAAAATGATCGGCGCCATGACATGATCGTATGTGTGAGTTCGGCGTTAGTCACACCATCGCGTTGCCCGCACCAGGTGGCAATCTTTGGCCATACGACAAGGAGGAAACCGCCGTAGCACAACCAACGAAAACCCGTCAGAAACCAAAAATGATCCTGAACCAGGTTACCGATATTCAGCACAGCACCCGGACGCTGAGCCAGCCACAAACCCAGCAACCCGAGAACGACCAGAGCACCCACGAGAAACAGCAATCGATACAACCATTTCTTGAACCAGGCTAACCGCGGTTTTGTCGGAGCCGATGGTGACACCGTCACGGTGGATTGTTCCGTCATCTCAGCCACCTCAATTCAACTCAATGCCGCCATCGCGGATGCGCGGTGTTGAAGGCGGTGCTGGATTGATATTGGCAGCATCCGCTCCAGCCGCACGTTGCTCATGACGCTCCGTCAGTACCCGCGCCGTGCTGGCGAGAACCTGTTGACGCACATGCTTTTCATACAGGATGCCATCAATCTCGCTTTGCAATTTTTGAATCGATGTATTGATTGCCGTTTGCGCTTCCGCGTTCGCCGCGACGTTCGCTTCCTGCTGGCCGGCGCGCAACAAATCAATCGCCACCAGCGCTTTCTCGATCGTGCGGGCCAGCGCAATTTCCGTCGCCAGCCGATTGGCTAACAAGGCACGCTCCGGAGCCGGTTCCTCACGTAGCGCCTGGATGACGG
>NZ_JBPYCU010000019.1:0-90836 GCF_051846955.1 Cellvibrio sp. ARAG 10.3 | reverse complement strand
AGCATCAAACAGCATACTCACCACAAGCGGCCTGATGGGTTGCTTGTGGTGGTATCGGAGAGATGGTATCTACGGGTAATGCGTGCTGGAGATTTAGGGCTATACTTTTGGGATAGGTTTATTCACAAGGAGCCTCCCATGCTGACGACCGGTAATCGCCACTACCACCTTGATGACGATGTGGATTTTATCCATAACTATTATGAGCGGCTGGTATTGCAGGAAATCAGCGCAACCAGCGAGCGAGTGCAAAAGGGGGACCGTGAATTCCTGGCGGACGTGGCCTGCGTAGCACTGAATCGCCTGCCCCCACGCTATATTCGCCACGATGTGGATATGACATTTTTTATGTCGCCCCAGGAAATGCTGGAGATTGAACATAAAGTGACAATCGCCGTGCAAAGTGCAATTGCCTATGTGCAAGCCAGCGAGCGCGGTGAGGAATTAACGGAAACCAAACCGGACACAAGCGGGAAAAAATCCGCCAAAAAATCTGCTGGCAGTAAAAAAGCCGGCGCAAAAAAATCCACGCCGCGCAAATCCAAAGATCAAGACCACTGAGTGTAGTGTTCCGTTACGGCCCATCAACCGGTAAGGGTTTATTTACCGGCGGTGGCGGCGGTTCAGACAAAATCTGAGATCCACTGCCACAAGCGATAACAGTACGCATGGCCAACTCGACGCTGATATGCGGCAACAAGTCCACACACTCTGGCGATAAATGGTAAACAAAACCCGAAGTAGGAATCGGGGCAGTTGCCACATACACCGTGTAGTCACCATTCTCATGAATCGCCGTGACAATACCGGTCACCGACACCCCCGCCGCGCGCCCCATGATGTACGCACGACACACCTGCCCCTTCAACAATGAGGCATTACTCTCGCCCCCTAACAATTGCGAAATAATTTCCCGGATGGTTTTGTAGCCTGGAGCCAGCTTGGTCAACCAGGCGTCCAAACGCTCGTGTAATAAACGCCCCACGTTGGTTTTAATTAACAAGCCAATCACAAAGAAGGTGCTCAGCACAATAATGATGGCGAGGATATCCGCCATGTATTTGGCCAATGGTGTGATACTCACCAACCAGCCACTCAGGGGGCTGATGATCCCGGTGATAAAGTTAAACAGCCACTCCAGCAGGAACAGAAAAATCACAAACGGCAGCACCACCATAAAGCCGCCAAGTAACGTAAACCCGATAAAGGATTGAAGCCGCTGGGCTCCGGTGCGCTGTCTTAAATAGTCGCGAAACGCCTGGATTTTCTGCATACGTTTTACTCTGAGGGTTTCCCTGTCACAATAAGCGCCGAATAAGCGCATAAAAGGTTGATTACACCGTGAAAAACATCTTCTTGTTTTGTTGGCTATTTTGCCTGAGCGGGCCACTGATGGCTAATGCCGGGGCCACGGTATCACATACACCCGATGTGGTTCATTTTGATTACCAGATACTGGCCCAACGTTCACACAAAACCACCCTGTTTACGCAAGGGCTGGTGCTGGATGGCAATACCTTCTACGAAAGCAGCGGCCTGTATGGCCAATCCATGCTGGTCAGCTACCCCCGTGAAGAGTCCGCCAACAAATGGGCTCAACTCACCGCCAACTTCACCCAAAAAGACAAATTACCGGATCGCTATTTTGCCGAAGGCCTGGCATTACTCGATGACAAACTGTATCTGCTCACCTGGCAGGAAGGAACGGTGTTTGTTTATGACCGCACCACCTTCGCGGTCCTTGATCGCTGGCGCTACAGCGGCGAAGGCTGGGGGCTCACACACAATGGCGAACAATTGATCCGCAGCGATGGCAGTGAACATCTGCACTTTCATTCACCAGAAGATTTTAGTCTGGAAAAGACCCTTGATGTGCAGGAATCGGGGCGACCGGTTCAACGATTAAATGAGCTTGAATTTATTGCGGGGTATGTGTGGGCCAATATCTGGCATGAGAATCGTTTGGTACAGATTGATCCAGCAACAGGCAGCGTGGTCGGCTCAGTGGATCTCACAGCACTCACCGCACAAGTGGATATCGATTCCAGCGAGAGCGTATTGAATGGGATCGCCTATGATGCGGAACGTGATGGGATGTGGGTAACGGGTAAAAAATGGCCAAGCATGTATCTGATAAAACTGATAAAGCCGGCAGAGGAATCGTCCGAATAACTGCGTAATACCGTAGAAAAAACCTTACCGCAGAAACAACAAAGCCGCATCGAAATGCGGCTTTGAGTACATCAGTCGTACAACTTAGAGACCGATTACGTTTTCAGCTTGCGGGCCTTTTTGGCCTTGCTTAACGTCGAACTCTACTTTCTGACCTTCGGCCAGGGTTTTGAAACCTGAACCGCTGATAGCGCTGTAGTGAACAAAAACGTCCTGACCAGCATCGCTCTCGATGAAACCGAAACCTTTAGACTCGTTGAACCACTTAACAGTACCAGTACTTTTAGACATAAAAAACCTCAATGCTCTGAGTAAATTAAAAATTGCCACCTTGGCATCTGTGCTGACTGATCACATCTTACTTATGAAGAACAAAACGAGGTTGCTAATAGATGTACTGCTAGAACAACGATGTACCATAAATAATGCTGCATGTTTGCCAGCCGAGGCACTATATACCCGAGTTAAAGCCCAAGTAAAGCCCTGTTTAATACGCTGCGTTAGCCTGCACACTGAGCGTCGCAAGACGACACACGGGGGCATCAATTTGTCACATTTTTACCCGTGTGCGACGCAAAAGACTTGATAAACCTTAGCGGAGCGCGGTGTAGCTATTTACCCCATCTGCCAAAGCTGCAACAATTGGGCGCATTTACAGGCCACATCCGCTCGGGGGTTTCGCCATGATCCACGTCCATGTCGTAGATTCCGCTCCCACCGTTTCGCATTGCGCGCATGACAAAAGAGTTTCCTGTGGTAACTGCCGCCTCAATACCTTGTGTCTTCCTATCAGTTTACATATCGATGATATCGACCGCCTGAACGACATTGTCCAGCGCAGCAAACCTTTGCAAAAAGGCGAGTATTTGTATCGCGCCAATGATCGTTTCCTTTCCCTGTTTGCTGTTCGATCAGGCGCGGTAAAGGCCATTACGTTGAGCGATCACGGCGAAGAACAAGTCACTGGTTTTTATTTACCCGGCGAAGTCGTAGGTATGGAAGGTTTGGCGGAGGAGCGTTACTCCAACTCCGTTATCGCCCTGGAAACCGCCTCTATTTGTGAAATCCCGTTTCATCGTGTGGAAGAATTGAGCACGAAGATTCCCTCACTGCAACGCCACCTCTTTCAATTGATGAGCCGAGAGATTAATCACGATCAGCAAATTATTACGTTGCTGAGTAAAAGTACGGCAGAGCAGCGCATTGCGACACTCTTGTTGAGTATCTCCACTCGCAATCATCGTCGGCACCTGTCAGCCACCTCATTTTCCTTGCCGATGTCACGCACGGACATCGGTAATTTCCTCGGCCTGACCATTGAAACCGTCAGCCGCGTCTTTACGCGCCTGCAAAAGCAAGGCATCCTTGAGGTCAATCGCAAGGACATCATGATCAATGATGTCGATGAACTGCGCAGTGTCGCCAACGGTACCGAACAATGATTTAAGGAATTCCATGAGCCCCGCCGAACAGCTCCAGGCTACCCTGGCTGATTTTGATACAGCCAACCAGCAAGACCCGAATCACGAGATCGTTAATGGCAAGGCCGTCCCCAAAGAATGGATCTACGGTGTGCGGATGAGTGAACAGCTCGAGCGCTTTTGTCCGAATGCCTCCATTACCCTGCAGCTGGCCGCCCGCTGCCAACACATCTGCCGCTGGAAAATTCCGCGCAGCGATTACCCCATGGATCGCCAGGGCTATAAACGCTGGCGCAGCGATCTGGCGCAATTCCACGGTGAAACCGCAGCCGTTATCATGCGCAACAACGGCTATGACGAGGTTGATATCCAACGGGTCAAGGATCTGTTGCTAAAGCGCGGATTAAAACGCGATGACGAGGTACAGGCATTGGAGGACGTGATCTGCCTGGTGTTTCTGGAATATTACCTCGAAGAATTTGCAGCCAAGCACGACGAAGAAAAACTCATCGATATCATCCGCAAAACCTGGAACAAGATGTCGCCCGCCGGACATGAAGCCGCTTTGCGCCTACCCCTGTCGGAGGCGATGTTGCAATTGGTCACCAAAGCCCTGAATACCGGGAATCACTGATAACCTCACCCTGTATAACAACCATAAAACGGAAACCCGCTCATGTACCTGATGCTTAAACATCTCCATATGACCATGGCTGCCCTTTCATTCCTGGGCTTTTTTATTCGCGGTATCTGGATGTGGCGACAATCGCCCTGGCTGCACAAAAAACTGGTCAAAATTCTGCCACATATTATCGATACCCTGTTGCTGATCAGCGCCTTTGCGCTCGCGGGTGTGTTGCGCTATTCCCCGGGGGATCATCCGTGGCTGATGACCAAGATCGTCCTGCTGGTGGTGTATATCGTGCTGGGGGTTATCGCGTTTAAAAATCCCAATCCGGTGGTACGAAAATGCAGCTGGATCTTGGCGATGGCCGTGTTCCTCTACATTGTCAGTGTGGCGATCAGTAAAAATCCGCTTGGCTTTTTCGGCTGATGCGAAGGGCTTAAGCGCCGCTTGAGGCGGCGCATTATTACGCTTTCCACTATAAGAATTGGGGAAAACCAATCAGTTTATTATTAATAAAGTGATTTTTATAGCCGAAGCTTGACGCGCCAACCAAAGTGATCTATATCACACACAGGCGTTGGAACCTTGAAATAGCAATAACTAAATATATTCGGCGACCCTACTATGAAAAAAACACTGCTCTCTTTGTACCTTGTTCTGATTGCACCCTTTGCCTTTGCATGCGACGAAACCTGTATGCGTGACAAAGTCATGGCGGAGCATGATATTAAATTTCCAGCTTATCTGGATTCCAAATACTGCAAGACCACCTCTGTGGATTTCCTGGTGAACTCCCGTAAAAGCCTGCAAAAGTATCGTGAAGACCGCTTGGGCAGTGGCCATCGTGGGGGGATCAAGAATATTCGCAACTTTATTGAGCAACGCAAGGAATGGCTGCAGGAGTGTGACAAGTACCTGGATATGACCAAACAAGGACGGGTGTTCCGTACCAAGGAGACCACCGAGGAGTTGTTTACCGCGATGGACTCACTCTCCAAAGAACTTTATGCATTGATTTATCGCCCCAAGAATGCGGCTGAAGATACCCATCAGCTCACTGAATTGGCGGGACAAAAATTCGAGTTGATGTTCCGGTTGATGGACGCCCATCGTACCGATCTGCAATTGCGCGGACTGCTGTAATCCCCTAATAAAAAACGGCGCATCCCTCGCGGGGTGCGCCGTTTTTTATTGTCTGTCACATCAACTGCTTTTTTTCAGGGACAGGACCGACCGCTTGGGTTTATCCGTGCGCTCGGCGTAACGCTTGGCTTCCGCTTCACGCGCTTTGATGGCCGCCATACGCGGATCATCTTCTCGCGCATAACCGCTCTTGCTGCTGTAATGCGTCGCCCCGTTGTCCGAGGCTGCTTTAGCCAGAAACTCCATCCCGCAGCGCAGCAGTCGCGCCTGGTCAGCAAAGCTCAAGTCGGGGGGAAATTTCCCCGGATCAACCGAGGAAGGATTACGCGGGTTACCTTCGATTTTCAATACAAAGCCACTCGCATGAGTCGCTGTACCGGCAGCAAGGTCTGCCTCCCAAGCATCAAAGTCCATAAAAATCTCTGCATGATTGCGATGAAGCCGGCATTAAACCACATGCATCGGCGACCGCGAAGCCATCAATCTATAAATGGCACCGAACTCTACTCATTTATGGCTTACCAGAGCCTGCCGCGCGCTTTTGCCGCTCGGGTGGCAAGGCACCGATGTGCAATTCATTGCGCTGCTTGGCCAGCTCAATTTGCTTTTGTCGCTCGGTAAAGCGCTGCTTTTGCTCCGCGGTCAGTTGGTCGTAGCAACGCGGGCAACTGACGCCGGGAATGTATTGTGCCGACAATTTGTCGTCTTCCGTAATGGGATGGCGGCAGCCGTGGCATTGATCGTAGATGCCCTTCTGCAGGCTGTGATTCACTGCCACGCGGTTATCAAACACAAAGCACTCACCGCGCCAAAGGCTCTCCTCTTCCGGAACTTCCTCCAGGTATTTCAGGATGCCGCCTTCCAGGTGATACACCTCATCAAACCCCTGCTCTTTCAAATACGCTGTGGATTTTTCGCAGCGAATACCGCCGGTGCAGAACATGGCGACTTTTTTGTGCTTACTCGGGTCGAGGTTTTTGGCCACAAACTCCGGAAACTGGCGAAAGGTTTCGGTTTTGGGATCGATCGCGCCGGCAAAGGTACCGATGGAATATTCGTAATGGTTGCGCGTATCCACCACCACCACATCCGGATCGCTGATCAAGGCATTCCAGTCTTTGGGTTTGACGTAGGTGCCGACAATTTTTTGCGGATCTATGCCGTTGACGCCCATGGTTACGATTTCTTTCTTGAGCTTTACCTTCATGCGGTAAAACGGCATGCCTTCGTAGTAGGACTCCTTGTGCGACAGGTCGCTGAAGCGCGGATCACTTTTCAGGTAATCGAGCAAGCCGTCAATACCCTCGCGCGTGCCGGCAACCGTACCGTTAATCCCCTCTTCCGCCAGTAACAGGGTCCCTTTCAAACCCAATTGATCACAGTGGTCTTTCAGGCGGGGAGCGATGCTTTGGTAATCAGGTAACGCAACAAATTTATACAAGGCAGCAACAACGATTGAACTCATAGGGCTTCACTTTCAATAAGACAGGGGTTATGCAAGGCGCGCATTATAGACGCTTGTTTTTTGTACAGCCAGAGGCAGTTTACCCGTGTTTACTACCACCCAGGCACTGGGGCGAATCGGGAACAGCCTGGTTGGCCAGCCATTCCTCCGGGCTGTAGGTGTGTAACGCCAGAGCATGAACGCTGGCTTCCAATTCATCCGCCAGTTTGGCGTAGATGGATTGATGGCGCTGTACCTGGCGCTTACCCACAAAATCCGCCGACACCAGGACCACCTTGAAGTGGCTTTCTGAACCAGGCGGCACACTGTGCATATGACTTTCGTTGATGACATCCAGATGGATGGGCTGAAAGGCCGCGCTCAACTTGGCGCGGATTTGGCTCTCGACAGGTTTCATCGCTGGAACTCCGACATGGGTCACAAAATTTCCCGGCATTTTACCTTTAACCGGCTACACTTTGTTGACTTGGAGCAAGGAACTACCCTGACCTGTTAAACCAACCAGACCTAAGAGCATGAGCGAACACAAATTTTTTATTGATCGGCGGCGCGGTATGGATCGTCGTTTGGATCGCGACCCCTGTAAGGACATGCCTCTTGACCTGTATCACCGCAAACGCCGTAAATCGACCGAGCGCCGCAATCGCGGGCGGACATTAGAGCAGGACTACTACGCTTTTATCGGCCAGCCGGACCCGCAACGGCGCCACTAATATTCTGGCTCAGGCAAACGCCCCGGCGCTGGCCTTGGCAGAGATCAATGTGGGTTCACAGCCGGTTTCCTGCTGATAATAGTCCTCAACCGCTGCCATCAACACGGGAATGATGGCGTGGGGTGCTATGGCAACAACACAGCCACCAAAACCACCACCGGTCATCCGCACCCCCGCCAACCCCTGGCCGGCGGTCGCAAGAATATCCACCAGTGTATCGATGGCCGGCACGGTGATATTGAAATCATCACGCATTGAGGCGTGAGACTCCGCCATCACCCGCGACAAGCTTCCCATATCGCCTTTCATCAAGGATTCAGCGGCCACCAGCGTGCGCGCATTTTCCGTCAACACATGGCGCGCGCGTTTAAACAGCAGCGGCTCTAACGCGGATTCCGCAGCCAACAAATGCGTTAACGAAACATCACGCAAACTGCGTTGGTTAAAATAGCGCGCCGCCGCTTCGCATTGTTCTCGCCGCTGGTTGTATTCACTTTCCACCAAACCACGTTTGACCCCGGAATGAACAATCAGAATGTCCCAGTCCGGGGGGATGGATACGGCGCGGGTGCTGAGGTCGCGGCAGTCAATCAGCAGCGCACTGTCGGCCTGGCCGCAGGCGGAAATCAACTGATCCATGATGCCGCAATTACACCCTACAAATTCATTCTCCGCCGCCTGCCCCATCAAGGCCGCGGCTTTGGGCTCCACGTGTTCGTTACTCAATGCCGTGAGCGCGCGAATCAATGCCATCTCCAGGGAGGCGGAACTGCTCAGGCCAGCACCGGCAGGCACATTGCCGGTAATAAAAATATTGCCGCCGCGCAGCCGGAAATCTTTTTTGCGCAATTGTTGCACCACACCACGCACGTAATTGGACCAAGGCATCATTGTGTCGCGCTGCATGTCGTCATCCAGATGAAAGCGAACGATCTGGTCAGTAAAGTCGTGGGCGATGATGTGCAGTTCGCGATCATCCCGCGCCGCCGCCGCCACCCAGGTGTGGTAGTTGATCGCGGCGGGCAACACAAAACCATCGTTGTAATCCGTGTGCTCGCCAATCAAATTGACACGACCGGGTGCACTGGCAACCACATCGGGCACCACTGCAAAACGCGCCTGAAATAATTCTTTTACAACAGCGGATGTCAGAGCATTCACAAACAACTACCTCAAGCGAAAATGAACAGGACTTTGCTGGCGCAAGCGCTCAGCGGCCTGCTCCGGCGATAAATCGCGCTGGGGTTCAGCCAACATTTCGTACCCCACCATAAACTTGCGCACCGTTGCACTGCGCAACAAGGGCGGGAAAAAATGCGCGTGTACTTGCCAGGGCGTTGGATCGTCACCATTAAACGGTGCGCCGTGCCAACCCATGGAATAGGGAAATGAACATTCAAATAAATTATCGTAACGTGCGGTGAGATCGCGCAGGATCACGCTCAAACTCTGCTGCTGCCCCGCGGTTAAATCCGTGATACGCGGGCACACCGCTTTGGGTAACACCAGGGTCTCAAACGGCCAGGCGGCCCAAAACGGCACCACCACCAACCAATCCTGATTCTCTACCACCACCCGCTCGCCCTTTTGCGCTTCCTTGTGCGCATAATCGAGCAGCATCGGCTGCCCGTGCCGCGCAAAATAAGCGCGCTGGTTGAGGTCGGCTTTGTGCACCAGGGTCGGCAAATGATTCTGCGCCCATACCTGGCCGTGGGGATGCGGATTGGAACACCCCATCACCGCGCCTTTGTTTTCAAACACCTGCACCGAAGCATAGGTTTGACCCAACTCGGCGGTCTGCGCCATCCAGGTGGTAATAACGGCCTGCATCTCGCCATCGTTCAACAAAGGCAAGGTTTTGCTGTGATCCGGAGAAAAACAGATCACCCGGCTGGTACCCCGTTCGGCCTGCAACTGAAACAACGGATCATCACCCGCCGGCGCGTCAGGTACATCGGGCATCAAGGCCGCAAAGTCGTTGGTAAAGACAAAGGTGGTGGCATAGTCAGGATTGACCTCGCCGCCCACCCGCGCGTTGCCGGGGCAGAGATAACACGCCGGATCATGGGCAGGGCTATCGGGCCACTGATTCAACTCCTGCTGCCCTTGCCAGGGCCGCTTGGTACGGTGGGGCGATACCAGCAACCATTCACCGGTCAGGGGATTAAAACGGCGGTGCGGATGATCATTAACGGAGAACTTACCGGACATAACATACTAGCCATATAAATATTATAAATTGACAATAAATTACCCGAAAAAGCCGCATCTGACAATTTCTAAATCCTAATTTCCGGGCCGCTCCCCCCGAATACTTAACCAAAATTAACCCTATTGTGCAGTAAGTAACCAAGTAAACAGTGCCGCAACTGCTAAGCTCCACAACACTTATTCGCGACCCGCTTTAAAAAGGACCAGCCGGCTTAGCCGAGCATCAGCAATGAGATGCACGGGTGTTGTTACCCCTACCAGGCCAGGCTATGAACAAACATATTCCCGATACCCGTCAACGCGATACCAATCAACAAATCTGGTTCACCCGCGATATCGCGCTCGAATATGCCCGCGAACACACACCGGTCCCGGCGGAAAATGCCATCCTGAAGGCGCTTGCCGACAGCATTCCCCACGCCTCGCTGCTCGATATTGGTATCGGCGCAGGTCGAACCACAACGTTTTTAGCGGGCGCATGCAAAGACTATGTGGGCATCGACTATTCCCAGGCGATGATTGATATCGCCACCACCCGCTTTCCCGACCTGAGCCTGCATCAACAGGACGCCCGCGACCTGTCCGCCTATGCGTCCGCCCGTTTTGACATGGTGTGGTTTTCCTATAACGGCATTGATTACGTTTCCCATGCGAATCGACTGAAAATCCTGCACGAGATTCACCGCGTATTGAAACCCAACGGCTTTTTTATCTTTTCTAGCCACAACCGCGACAGCAAGGTTTACCCCGCGTATCACTGGAAAAACCTGCCCCTTTCATTGCACCCACGCCGCATGGCGCGGCGGGTTATCAGCTACGTGAAAGGCATCATCAACGCGGCCAGACACCGCGCCCGACAAATCCGGACCGACGACTACGCCATCCTCAACGACCGCGCCCATGACTACAACATGCTGACCTACTACATCAGCGGCAAAAAACAGATTGCGCAATTAAACGCTGTGGGTTTTACGGTGGAGGGATTGTGGGGCATGAAGGGAGAGCGGCTGGAAAGTGACGCGGTTTATCGTCGCGGGTGCAGTATTTATTATCTAGCCAAACGCAAAGGCTAAGTGCCGAGTAAGCCTTCCACAAAAAAACCCGTACCAAAAGCCAAGCCCGCTGCTGCCGTACCCATCAGCAGCGTCCGCAATCCCGAACGCCAGGCCGGTAAACCATACACCGCACTTTTCAGCATACCGATACCCAAAAATACACCACCGGCCAAACCAAGGCTGGCCAGGAACTGGGTGGTGATACCCAAGCCGGGCACGGCATACGGCAACAACGGCAAGGCACCCACCGCAAGAAAAGCAGCAAAGGTCACCAACGCGGAACGTAGAGGACTAAGCCCGACAGCCGACAGACCATACTCCTCCCGCAGCATGGTCGCGACCCACACATCAGGATCGCGACTCAATGCATCAACCACTTGTTCAAGCAACTCGCCCTCGAACCCTTTTGCGCGAAACAACTGGCGAAGCTCCTCGCGTTCACCATCAGGCACCAGGGCAATATGCTCGCGCTCGGTACGCTCCACGCTAGCAATCTGCGCCAGTTGCGCCTGGCCAGCCTCGTAATTACTTACCGCCATACTGAAACCATCGGCGAGCAAATTGGCAAAGCCCAATACCAGCGCCACCTGTGGCGAAAAACCCGCACCAAAAGCACCCGACACCACCGCAAACGTCGTGACACACCCATCAATGCCCCCCAGTACCGCATCCGGAAGCGTCGACGCCTTTACCGGCGCAGCGAGCCGGGCACGCACCGCGGCTGGCTGGTGGTCCTCAAGAAGCTGCTCATGGCTAGGCGTTGGCATGACGAAACCTCCTGCGGGTTCCGAAAGGATGGTTTTAAAAGTATATGCGCATTTGGCGTTTGGGTGAGGGGTTGAATGGTGGGTTATCGGTGGGGTGACTTTTTGCTTGAGTTAATGCGATTGTTTATTTTAGATGTGATCTTGGCTGCTGTTTAAAGTGAGCTCGTAATTTCAATTCACTTTTTGATATAAAAATAAAAATTTTCAAAAGTACTTTTATAACACGGAGTCGCCAGTTAAAAATCCAGTTATTAAAATAGTTTCGATTAATCTGGAAACTTGAAAATCTTGCGATTTCGCAAACAGCACTTAAGATAATATTCATTCTATTTTTGCTGCCAAAAAACACTCCTTAGCTTCACCTGTTAAGTCATTCCGGATTATTCTTTTGCTGATGCTTCAGCAACAATCGACAGATCGTAAGAATAATCAGAATAGACCATGCTGTAGCAAATTGGTAACAATTCGGGCTACAGCATTACCGGAGAGCAGGCGCGTTATTTTAGTGTGCAGTCTTCGCCAACGCGGACACTAAAAGGCTCCATGAAAACGATTGACGGCAATAACACCCCAGACAATGCCCAACAATATCAAGCTGGTAAACACCAGCGCTGAGCCGATGTCTTTTGCACGACCGGAGAGTTCGTGGCGTTCGTGGCCAGTGCGGTCAACCACGGCTTCGACAGAAGAGTTGGCGAGTTCTGCCATCAGTACCCAGAAGACACTGGAGATTAGCAAGATCAATTCAATGTGATTGGTGGCGAGCCAGAAGGCGGCGGGAATCATGATGATAGCGAGGCTGACTTCTTGCCGAAATGCGGCTTCAAAACGCCAGGCGGCGGCCAGGCCTTTCATGGAATAACCAAACGCATCAATTACGCGGGCAATACCGGTTTTACCAGGTTTGGACATAAGTCATTGTGCTCCGATGGTGTAAATGGCGGGGAAAAGACCGACGTGTAACATAAGTTTCATAATCTGGTGGTATCTCTGACGGGGTAGCAATTAACCGGTCATAAAGGCGGTGAAACTATGAATGCTTTTTTGCAAAGAGTCCACCACATTGATACCTTGGCTTTTCTCTGGCTGCACGTCACCAAACGGTTTCCGTATCGCAAATCCATTCGCTGGATTTCCCACACTGGCGACGGCCATTTGTATCTTGTTGTTGCATTGGCATTGCTGCTGCTCGAACCGGTTCACGGAGCGATTTTCTTCTGGGCGGGTCTGATTGCTTATGGCCTGGATGTAAGTTTGTATTTGTTGCTGAAAAATGTGATCAAGCGTGATCGCCCGGCGATGAAGATCGATTTTTACGAAGCCTGGATTACACCTTCCGATCAATTCAGTTTTCCTTCCGGCCATACGGCGGCTGCGTTTTTATTTGCCTGCTTGTTTGCTCACTTGTATCCGTTAGTAGCTGTTCCGGTGTACCTGTGGGCGAGCCTCGTGGGCGCAAGCCGCGTATTGCTCGGTGTGCACTACCCCAGCGATATTGCAGCCGGCGCACTTTTGGGAACCGGTTGTGCATTCCTGGGGATTTATATTCACTCGCTTTTGGTAGGACTATGAGAATATTGTACGGCGTTCAGGGCACGGGTAACGGACATTTAACACGCGCAAGAATCATGGCCAAAGCCTTGGCCGCCGCAGGAGCCCAGGTCGACTGGGTTTTTTCAGGCAGACCGAAAGAAAAATTTTTTGATATGGAAGCCTTCGGCGATTACCAGGCGTATCGCGGGCTGACCTTCGCCACGCAAAGCGGAAAAATCCTTTACGTTAAAACGGCATTGACCAGTAACCTCTGGCGACTGTATCAGGACGTCAAAAAAGTTGACGTGGAAGGTTACGATTTTATTATCAATGATTTCGAGCCGGTGTCTGCCTGGGCTGCCAAACGCGCCGGCAAGCACGTCATCGGCATCTCCCATCAGAACGCGTTCTTTTACGATATCCCCAAGCACGGCGGTAATATTTTTGTCGAATGGTTTATGCGTAACTTTGCACCGGTAACCTTACCTATTGGTTTGCACTGGCATCACTTTAACCAACCGATCTTACCGCCACTGGTTGAGCCATCCCAATATTCAAATGAATTTACACCAGGGCATTACCTGGTGTATCTGCCTTTTGCCGGCCTGCCGGATATCATGCCGCAATTGCGTGCATTTCCTGATTATCATTTTTACGTGTATCAACCGGTGCCGGAAGCGTTTGATGAAGGCCACATTCATGTGCGCCCATTTTCACGCGAAGGCTTTCAACAGGATTTGCACCGCTGCGAAGGCGTGATTTGCAGTACCGGTTTTGAGTTGCCCAGCGAGGCTTTGCAGTTGGGTAAAAAAATTCTGACGCAGCCGGTTGCCGGGCAGATGGAGCAAAAATCCAACGCGCTGGCACTGCAAAAATTGGGTTATGCATCGGTGACGAAAGAGTTGAGTATTGACGCCATTGGCAAGTGGTTACCCTTGCCCAAGCCGGACCCTATCCCCTACCCCGATGTATCAGCAGCGTTAGTGAAGTGGCTGATGGAAACCGGCGGAAAGAATATTCAACAACTACAAAAAGAACTCTGGCAGACGCTACCGGCGTAAATGCTTCTGAAAGCCCTCTCAAAAATCGGCTGAGGGTTTACCGCGCATTTGTTTGACACCGCTGCGCCTGGCTTTGCCTTCGATGCGCCGCTTTTTGGATGCGAGCGTCGGTTTGGTTGCGTGGCGGGTTTTGTTTACCTTGATCGCGGCTGCAATCATCTCGGTTAGGCGTTCCAGCGCGTCTTCGCGATTTTTTTCCTGGGTGCGGAAGCGTTGCGCCTTGATCACAATCACTCCCTCCGCTGACATCCGATTATCCTGCACCTGCAGCAGCCGCTCTTTACAGGCGTCCGGCAGCGATGAAGCGCGTACATCAAAACGCAAATGAATGGCACTGGAGACTTTGTTGACATTTTGCCCGCCCGCGCCCTGCGCGCGGATAGCCGTCAGCTCAATCTCGTGGAGGGGAACACATACACTGGAAGTAATACGCAGCATCAGGGGTGAATACGCAACGGTTTTTGATCATCAATCAGGACGGGCTGCAAGCGGCTGTCAAAGCGGCTGTGATGCGAGCGCCAGCGAACCACCAGAGCGCCCGCAATAAGGCCGATAAATGCAGAGAGGATGGTGATGCCCTCGTGGGCAAATTGTTGCTGCGCCACACCTGCTGCCAGCAGCATCGCCAACAGCGGCACCAGGTACGCAAACAGCGAACCGTTTACCACCACACTTTCCGGTACCCCGATTTCCACTTCATCACCCAACTGGTATTGCGTCGCATCGCGGCCCTGGAGCAAAACCCACAGGTATGAGGTGTGGCCACTGAGTTTTGCCATAAGGCTTTGGCCGCAGCCTTTTTCAGCGCTACAGGAATTGCAGGTAGAGCGCTGGATGGTCTCTACCCAAATGCCTTCCGGCTCTATGGCTACGATGCGGCCTTTTTCATGGATCATGCCACCACCTCATGGACAGTTCAGGGGCGCATTATGCAGGAATTGTGATACGACTTCGACGGCAAGACGGGTGGAAGTTCCACCCGTTATCAGCGGATTTACTTGGCCTCAACACCGGCGGCGACTTGCTCCGCCGCTACCGCAGGGATTTCTCCCACAACGGTGAGGCGATGGGGCTGGTCATTGCGCGTTACCTTGCTCATAAACGCCACGGTAGCGCCGCGCTGCCCGATACCCTCCGGAGGCTGGCTGGAAGCCGGTTCAATGAATACAGAGAAGGTGGACAGGCCATCGGTGAACATCAACATATCGGTGGATGCGCGCACCTTCTGTTGGCCCACGAAGGCAAAGCCGGTTGGAATCCACTTCAAGCTCCAGCCTTCCGGCTCGCCGCCCTGGGTTTTATTACAGCCACCCAATTCGGCGTTGGCCACACGGTGCAGCTTGGCTGCCGGGGCTTCCTGCAATTGTTTGATGTCCGGATTCAGATCCAACTCCAGGAACTGGTAGCGCTCCAGTATGCGCCCGGTGCCGTCGATCATCAGGGACTTAAGGACCAGGCCGGTTTCCTGATCCACGCTCAACACGTAGCCATAACGAAATTCGTCACGCGGGACGACTTGCAGTACGGTCGCCATGCGCCCCGCTACACGCTCGGTGTAGCGAATCTGGAATTGATATAACTCATCGAGCCCGATCAGGCGCGAGCCAATCGAACTCAGGCGCCCTTGCAGCAATTGGTCGCCGGGAGAAAAACAGTCCAGCGCCTGGCCGTGGCGGACAATCTCACGCTCGGGCCCGTTCAGGTATAACAGGCGTTCGTGTTCAACGCCCTCTTCCACCCAGTGGGATACACGAAAACCCTGCAAGATGCTGGTGTTCTGGTGTTCGTAGGTGAAAGAGCCCTGATAATTCAGGTTGTGCGACACCCGGGACATCTTGGCAAACAGCGCCTGCAGGCTTTGGGCTTGGGCTTGGGCTTGGGCTTGGGCTTGGGCTTGGGAAGGAGTTTGTGTTTCTGCCTGGGCAAAAACAAATTGAGCGGCCTGCAATAACAACAGGCCGCTCAACGAGCGAATCAATACAGCTTTACGCATAGGGATTAATCTTCTTCGGTCAACACGACTCGCGCAAAGGGTAGCATACCCTGACCACTGTTCAATGCCGCGTTATCGGCATGTTCTTCAATTAACTTGTTCAGGTAATCGCGCACTTCGTCGTCCGAGACCTGGGCTGCGGTCTGCGAGCTGGGCAGCGGCACGAAGATCACCTGGCGATTATCCTGCTGGCGCGATTCATAACCGGTTTGCAAACCCACAGCGCGGGCGCTCAGGGGTTGTGCATGGTATCCTGCCGGTAATGAAGGTGCGGGAACCACGGCGGTGGTCGGCACCTCTGCCTGGGATGTTGCGGCTAGCGCTGCCGGCGCTTCCGGCGCGATACCACCGAAATTCTGGGCAAACAGCACTACACCACCAGCCACCGATGCAGCCACCGCAAAGCGGGCAACATTTTGCCACCATTGCACGGCTTTCTTTTCCGGGGTCGCCGGGGTAGTCGATGTGAGGTTGTGAGTTTCTTCCTGCTCCAGCGCAGCGCTGACACGGGCTGCAAAGTCACCCACTTCAAGCATTGGCAGGTCACGATGGAGGGCAGCACGGGCAACTTGATAGCGGGACCAGGTCGCTTTCACCTCTGAATCAGCGTCGCTGGCTTTAAGAACACGCTGCAATTCCAATTCCGAGGCTTCATTATCCATCAGCGCGGAAAGGGATTCTGCCAATGGATGATGGGTATTTTGCTGTGTCATGCTGAGATTTACCTCTGTATAGACATCTCGTGGAAACCCGCTTGCCGATGACGCGGGGGCTTAATAGTGCTTTTCGCATTTACCCGTCTAACTGCAACGAGTTGTACTTGTTGCAAAAGACACGACAGTTTTACAAAGGTTCAGCGCCGTGCCAGTTTTCGTTAAGTTTAGTTAAAAAAATATGCATTAAATGTCGAAGCGAAGCGTTAAATGTTTCATTCGGTTACAGATTTTGCTCCGTTCCAGCGCATCGCCAGTCCACTTGCCGGGATTCAAACTTCGCTTAACAACGGGTGAATTCGCTTGTCGATAGCTTCCCGTGCGCGAAAGATCCGCGAGCGGACCGTACCGACCGGGCAATCCATGATCGCGGCGATATCTTCGTAACTGAGCCCTTCCATCTCGCGTAAGGTCACTGCGGTACGCAGGTCTTCCGGAAGGTCGCGAATCGCCTGATCAATCACCGTCTGCAACTCCTCCGTCAGGAGGTTATGCTCCGGGGTATTCATTTCTTTTAATGCATCGTTACCGTTATAGAATTCTGCCTCATCCACTTCGACATCGCTGGCGGGCGGACGGCGGTTGCGCGCAACCAGATGGTTCTTGGCGGTGTTGATCGCGATGCGATACATCCAGGTGTAAAAAGCGCTGTCCCCACGAAAGTTGGGCAGCGCCCGGTAAGCCTTGATAAAGGCATCCTGGGCTACGTCATGAACCTCGGCATGATCGCGAATAAAGCGGCTGATGATCGCCAGGATTTTGTGTTGGTACTTGATTACGAGCAAGTCAAAGGCACGTTTATCGCCTTTTTGAACGCGTTCAACCAGTTGTTGATCCGCATCTTGCGCTATTTGCGCTGTCATTCTGCTAAAACCCCCAAGCACTTCGGGACCACCGAAGTCAGATAAGACCCAGCCCTGCGGCTATGAATTGTTATGAGTGCACAGCTTACCTGCAAAAGTTAATACTGCACAATCAATCACTTGCGAAGATGAAAGCCTTTAAATCGCAGACAGGGGCTCATTTCGAACTGGCAGATAGACTCACCCCCATCAGAAAAGTTCAGGCGCCACCTATCATACCGGGCTTTATCATCCTGTCAGTAAGCCAGCCCACACAAGCTTGCGTATATATGACCCGGCGGTAAACAGGACGCCTAAAAATCCCTGTAGAGGACAACCGGTGCGGGCGTTAAACTGGAGCACCGGCTTGTATATACTGCACGGCCGCTGAAGACCCGGTATTGATAAAGCCGGTCTTGCAACGATTTCCTGATACGGACCGTATTGATGAACAAACACTACAACCACGATGTATTGGTCATAGGTTCCGGCGCTGCCGGGCTGACCTTGGCCCTCAACCTTGCCACCCATGCCAAGGTCGCGCTACTCAGCAAGAGTGCGGCCAACGAAGGTTCTACCTGGTTTGCCCAGGGCGGTATTGCGGCGGTATTGGACGATCAGGATTCTATTGATGCCCATGTCGCTGACACCCTGGTGGCCGGGTCTGGCCTGTGCCATGAAGACGCGGTACGGTTTACGGTGGAACGCAGTAAAGGCGCCATCCAATGGTTGATTGACCAGGGTGTGAGTTTTACCAAGGAAAGCGGTAAGGAGGATTACCACCTTACCCAGGAAGGCGGGCACAGCCATCGCCGTATCATCCACAGTGCCGATGCGACCGGCCAGGCAGTGCACAGCACATTGCTGGAGCGCGCCCAGCAAAATAACCTGCATATTTTTGAACACCATGTGGCCATCAACCTCATTACCCAGGCGGATGCCGGCTCACGCAAATTGCGTTGCACCGGCGCTTATGCCCTGAGCCATGAAGACGACCACGTGCATGTATTCCAGGCCAAGGTGGTGGTGCTGGCCACGGGCGGTGCCAGCAAGGTGTACCTTTACACCAGCAACCCGGACAGCGCCAGTGGCGATGGTATCGCCATGGCCTGGCGCGCTGGCTGCCGTGTTGCCAATATGGAATTTAACCAGTTCCACCCCACCTGCCTGTATCACCCGAAAGCGAAAACCTTTTTGATTACCGAAGCCTTGCGCGGTGAAGGCGCCTACCTGCGTTTGCCAAACGGCGAGCGCTTTATGCCGCGTTTTGACGAGCGAGCCGAGTTGGCTCCGCGGGATATTGTGGCACGCGCTATCGACCATGAGATCAAACGCCTGGGTTGCGATTGTGTGTATCTGGATATCAGCCACAAGTCGCCGGAATTTATCAGCGAACATTTTCCCACGGTGAAAGCACGTTGCCTGGAGTTTGGTATCGACATCACCAAAGAACCCATTCCCGTGGTACCGGCCGCGCATTACACCTGTGGCGGCGTGGTAGTGGATAAAAACGGTCAAACCGATTTGCAAAACCTTTACGCCATCGGCGAAACCTCCTTTACCGGCTTGCATGGCGCCAACCGCATGGCGAGCAATTCGTTACTGGAATGCATTGTGTACGCGCAATCGGCGGCTGAACATATCCTCGCCAACCTGCCCGACATTCGCGAACCCGACCCGTCACCACAATGGGACGAATCGCGCGTGACCAATTCCGATGAAGATGTGGTGATCTCACACAACTGGGATGAATTGCGCCGGTTTATGTGGGACTACGTCGGCATCGTGCGCACCCACAAACGGTTGGAGCGGGCGACCCATCGCATCAAGTTATTGCGCAAGGAAATTGCCGAGTATTACAGCAACTACAAAGTCAGCAGCGATTTGATTGAATTGCGTAACCTCGCCACGGTTGCGGAGCTGATTATTCGTTCTGCTATCGAACGCAAGGAAAGTCGCGGTTTACACTTTTCCCTCGATTACCCTAAAAAATCTGCTGTTGCCCGCGATACCATCCTGGTGCCGATGAATTTCGCCGGGCAGGATATTGTGGTCAGCAAGGATTGATCATGTCGGGCGGCCGGTGTGTGCACCTTTAACATTGATGCATGCACCGCCGCCGACTCGTTACAGATTCTCACAAGCAGGTACAATTTTTTACCACTCCTTTTTTTCACGCACTGCATACTCTGTTCAATGAAAATCATTCAATGGAGCTGCTTACATGCGTGTCACATTCTTCGTCCGTTCATTTGCTCTGGTGTGCCTCAGCCTGTTTTTCCTGGCGAGTTGCGGCAGCGATGACAAACCACCCAAGGCGGACTTCGGGATCGCACCGGATGGCCTCCAGGGGCGGATTGTCCTGCGCCTGTATGAACACGACGGACAACTCTTTGCCGCGACAGATCGGGGGCTCTACAGCAAAGTCAAAGGCAATGGCCGCTGGCAGGCAAAGGGTCTGGGCGACAGCGAAGTGTTAGATATCGCGTTTCTGGATGATGACCATTTTCTGGCGTCGACATCGCGCCTCGTTGATGAAATCGCACAATATGATCTGCGGGAAACCACGGACGGCGGCGCCACCTGGACCGCAGTGACCCATAATTTCGGCGGCGAGGCAGATCCGGAAGCGATCCATGGCCTGCACTACGACGACGATAACAATGCGCTTTACGCAACCGGTATTGAAGTGTTGGCACGCTCTCTGGATGACGGGCGTAACTGGGAAATTTTGAGCGGCGAATGGCATGGATTCGGCCAACGCAAAACCATTGTGAAACGCAATCAGGCCACCAATGAAATCTGGTATGGCGGCCAAAATGCACTGGAACAATTAGTGTTGCGGGTGTATTCGCTGGATACCGAAGAAGAACGCAGCTATTCCGACTTACTGCCCAATCCCAGCGTTATTTACGGCATACAGTTTGATGCAACCAATGATCAACGTGTGTTGGCCAGCGGTGAAGGCGGTGTACTGGAAAGCACGGATAACGGTGAAACCTGGACCAATTTACTAGGCGATGTGGACTACCGTTTTTATTTTGACGTAGCGCTTGACCCGGATGATCCCCAAACACTTTACACGGCCGGTTGGGATAAGAATTGGGACACACCGCAACCCCTGATTCTGGAGATTTCAAAAAATGGCGGTGCCAATTGGTCAAAATATCTGTACCCCAGCCAATCGCTTTTTGGTGGTGTCCGGAGTTTGTTAGCAGTGAAGGAAGGCGAACGTACTGTTTTATATCTGGGGCTGTATCGCGGGGGTATCATGAAGGTCAGTTTTTTGTAAGTGTTTAACGCCGTGTGCGCAACCAGACGCGCAGACGGCGATGCATATCAGGCGATGTACTGTCGGGCAGGATAACGATGTGCAGGCTTGCCTGGTTGTTTTTATCACGACAGGGCAACACTATTAACCAGGACAACACCACGGCGTCATCTGCAAGGATAATAGCGCGCTGACTGTCGCCGTGATCAAGCACCCACCCCTGCTCGGTTATGCGCAACACGCAGGGCAAGCTGCGCCAATGTCGGTAACACGCACGCAGACTAATCGACAAACCCGCCATACCTGCCAACCATAAAAAACCCCAGGATGGTTGCACGAATACCAACGGCATCACCGCCATTGTCACACTGATCGCCAGCGCAGCATGCATAAGACATTGGGCATACCACAGTTGACGGGAAGGCCGCAGAGGAACCGCCAACACCTCTAACGCGGGCGATCTTGCCGGCTCGCAAGGCGAAGGGTAATGAGAAGCGCGGCGGGAAGTGCAACCAGAGGACGGCGCGTCAGCTTTTTTTCTGAAGCCCGGTATTAGCGCGAACAATGTCAACAATCCTTTGTAGATTCGGATCCTGGGGATCTTCACGGTTGATAAACCAGGCGTACATGTCCTGGTCTTCAGATTCCAGCAATGTCCAATAACGTTCTTTATCGTCTTGCGGCAGGCCGGGATACACATTTTCCAGAAAGGGCAGCAGGATCAAATCCAGCTCTAACATGCCGCGCCGGCTTCCCCAAAATAAACGGTTTATCTCCACGATTGACTACCTGCTAACCTGATAAAACGGTCCCGCAGTATAACGCAATTCATTCCCGTCGCCAGCAAGGTTATGGTGTGGCGGCGACAACGGTACGGTTGCGCCCCTGCGCCTTGGCTTGATAAAGCGCCACATCCACCCGGCGGAACAGGTGGTGAAAGGCATCCTTACATTGATGCGACCCAACGCCTATGCTGACCGTCACTACAAGCTGCGGAAAATCCTCAAACCGGGTACAGGCGATCTTGCTGCGTAATTTTTCAGCCGTGTGGTAGGCATCCTCAGGCTGCGAGTCGGGAAGAATCACAATAAACTCCTCCCCACCCCAACGCGCCGCACGATCCGTCTGGCGAATGTTGTCGGTTATCAATGCGGAAATTGCACGCAATACCTTATCACCACCCTCGTGTCCGAGTGTGTCATTAATTCGCTTGAAGTGATCAATATCAATAATCAGTAGCGACACCTGCCGCTCAACACCCGCGCCAAAATGGTCCTCAATATAATCTGTTACGCCCTGGCGATTCAGCAGCCCGGTGAGATGATCCGTCATGGACAGTTGTTTGTATTTATCGCTCTGCTGGGCCAGTAAATTATTTTGATTGGCCAGTTTTGCCAGACGCAAACGCTCCACCATGACGCTGCGGCGCAAGGCGGCCAGCTTGATTGCGCCTGCGGCAATTATCACGAAGATCCAGAACACCAGGATGCTGAAATACCAACGCTCCGCCGAAATCCAGAGCCCCACAAATTCCAGCCGATTCAATTTAAAATCATGCTGGCCTATGGGCGCCGGATAACTTAAATCAATCCCGAATGCGACAACATTGCGAAAATTTGGCTGGGAAAATTCACGCGGCACCTGATAAGACGTCACCCACCATTCACCGACTGAAAATTCCTTTAGCTGGAGCGTCAAAGGATCATTCACAAATTGGCTGGGAATATAAACATTATTAAATTTCGCTGTGTCGATGCGATTAATATCAGAAAACCCCGGCTCGTAATTACGCATATAAAATCGCAATCGCTTGTCGCTGCCGGTGTAATCAATATCCACATAAATCGTGTCGTAGCCGGACAGGTCGAGCCCCTCGGTGCCTTGGCCACCACCGATAATAATATGAAAGCCGCAGGTATAATCCTGCCCATCTGCTACAACCACGCAACGCCAGCGTAATTGTTCAGTATCCAGCCAATATACCTGTGATTCCCCACTGGGCGATTCACTCATGTATAAATACGCCGCAATCTCGGAAGACGGCGCCAAAACTAAATTCCTGGTGGGGAAAAAACGGTGCGCATACATGGCCACCAGCGTCAGCAAACAGCACAGCAACAACTTGTAATAACTGCTGCCGCGAATTTTGGCGTAATGGCGGTATTCGGTGTTGCGCTTCATAACATCCTATTCATTATGTGTCGCGGCCAGCATCATCAAGGCCAGCTCAGTCAGGTTATCTGTCAGTATAGTCAGGCAGGCCGGGAATGCTGAATAATTACGTCGCTTAACGAGCGCTGGCACTGTTGTTAGCCAGCGGATAGCTCTATCATGGCGTGCATCATCTGAGAACAAATTACTTGTGGAGTTGGATCTTGACTGAACAACTGACAATCGCTGATCAATCCCTGCTCAAGTTGATTGATAGCCCCGATTTCAATACGCAAACCTGTCTTGCGGATCTCGGCCACTACGCGCTGCTGGGCGTAGAGGGCCCGGATGCTGCGAAATTTTTACAGGGCCAGGTCACCTGCGATGTCCGGGAATTAGCCAATCACGTTACGCGCCTGGGCGCGCAGTGCAATCTTAAAGGGCGCATGTTGTTGAGCTTTCGCGCACTGCAAGTGGATGAACAACGCATCCTGCTGCGCATGCACGGTGGTTTGATTGAGAAAGCCCTGGCAACGTTTGGAAAATACATTGTGTTTTCCAAAGCCAAATTAGTTGATCACAGCGCACATTATCGTCGGGTTGGATTGCATGGACCGGCAGCCGAATCGCTCCTGCGTACCACGCTTGGCCAGGCACCCGAACACATCGATGAGTGGGTTGCAGCAGGTGACCATATCATCATCAAACTCGATCAACAGCGTTATGAATGCTGGCTGGCCGGGGATGCGGAGCCGGTGCTTGCAGCCCTGTCCCAACACACACATCCCGCTGCGGAAAATTATTGGACGTTGCTGGATATTCGCGCGGGTATCGGTGAAGTACGACCAGAAAGTGATGAGCTGTTTACCCCGCAATCACTCAATTACCAATTGGTCAACGCTGTAAATTTTCGCAAAGGTTGCTACACCGGCCAGGAAATCGTGGCGCGCCTGCATTATCGCGGCACGCTAAAGCGACACATGCAGCGTTTTACTTTTATCGCCGATGAAGCCGCACTGCCGCTACCGGGCACCGCCGTCAATAACAACCAGGGCAACGCGACAGGCGAGATTGTCATGGCGGCCTACGCCAGTCCGCAACGGGTTGAAGCATTGGTCAACATCATTGATGCACAACTCACCGATGCCTGGCTCGGGCATAAAAAACTCGAACACCTGCCGCTTCCCTATGCTATACCTAGTGAAGAAAATACCTGATGACTCTTTAGATGCCGCATGTGCGGCCGTTCCACCTTTCGACATGCAGGGCCACCGATGAGCTTAATCGTAGAAAAAGTCCGCCAGGAAATAATTACCGCTATCAAAAACGACCGCCTGGTATTACCAACCTTACCTGAAGTCGCACTGCGCGTCAGGGAGGTTGCTGACGATCCCAATGCCGATCTGGAAAAGCTTGCGCAAGTTATCGGCAACGATGCCGCGCTGAGTGCCCGCATTGTGCGGGTGGCCAACAGCCCCTTATTAAGAGCAAGCCGCCCTATTGAAGACCTTAAAGCGGCGGTTATGCGCCTGGGAATCGCGTACACCAGCAATATTGCCACGGGATTGGCGATGGAGCAGATGTTCCAGGCCACATCTGACCTGGTTGATATGCGCATGCGCGATGTATGGAGCCGTTCCAGTGAGATTGCGGGCATTTGCCATGTGCTGTGCAAACATTACACGCGCCTGCGGCCGGATCAGGCCACGCTGGCCGGCTTGATTCACAAGATCGGCGTGCTGCCCATCCTGACCTACGCTGAAGAAAATCCCGCACTACTGAATGACAGCCTGACCCTCGATAAGGTGATCGACAACCTGCATGCGCCTATCGGCGACCTGATTCTGAAAACCTGGGGATTCCCGGAAGAATTGGCCCACATCCCGTCCCAGCATGTGGATTTCACCCGACAAGCGCCAAAAGCCGATTATGCTGACATTGTTACCGTGGCCATGCTGCAAAGTTATGTGGGTACGGATTCACCGATGGGGCAAGTGGATTATCACCAGGTCACCGCCTTTGAACGCCTGGGTATGGACCCGGATATCCAACTGGCAGAGTCGGAAGATCTGTCCGCCGAGATGGAAGCCGCGATGGCGCTACTGAATTAGTTGGCGTGCTACAAACGCCAGTCAATTGGCGCCTTGCCCTGTTGCTGCAGATAGTCGTTAGCTTTGGAAAAATGCCCGTTGCCGATAAAACCGCGATGGGCTGACAAAGGCGACGGGTGCGGTGACTTGAGCACCAGGTGTTTATGGGTGTCGATCAACTGGCCTTTCTTCTGCGCGTAACTGCCCCACAGCATAAACACCACGCCCTCGCACTGCTCATTCACCACCTGAATGGCGCGGTCGGTAAATTGTTCCCAACCCTGCCCCTGATGCGATCCGGCGCGCGCGCGTTCTACGGTCAAGGTCGCGTTCAGCAATAGCACACCTCGCTCCGCCCACGCCTGCAAACAACCATGCCCCGGAGGCGCGATACCCAGGTCGCGCGCGATTTCCTTAAAGATATTCTGCAACGAAGGCGGCACATCCACACCCGGCTGAACCGAGAAACACAGCCCGTGTGCCTGACCGGGACCGTGGTAAGGATCTTGCCCGAGGATAACCACCTTGACCTGGTCCAATGGTGTGGTGTTGAAGGCGTTAAAGATTTGCTTGGAAGGAGGGAAAATCACCTTACCCATTTGCTTCTGCTGCAACAAAAATTCTTTCAGTTGCACCATGTAAGGTTTTTCAAATTCCGGAGCCAGATGTTCCAGCCAACTTGGATCAAGGTCAATCTTGCGTGTAGCACTCGTCATAGGGATTTGGGCCTGTCCTGTCAAACAAAGGCCGTAATCTAACAGCCACCGTACAAAATCGCTAACAGAAATCCGGCTCCTGCACCGAAACAGGCATAAAAAAACCCGGCCTTGTGAGCCGGGTTCTTGATCAGCCAAAACGGATAACTTAGAGCTTGTCGCCGTGTTGGCTCAGGTACTTGGCCACACCGGCAGGTGATGCGTCCATACCTGCATCGCCCTCTTTCCAACCGGCTGGACATACTTCGCCGTGCTCCTGGTGGAAAGCCAGAGCATCAACCATACGCAGCATCTCATCTACGTTACGGCCCAGCGGCAGATCGTTCACAACCTGGTGACGTACAACACCTTCTTCGTCAATCAGGAATGAACCACGGAAAGCCACACCACCTTCTGATTCAACGTCGTAAGCACGGCAGATTTCGTGCTTAACATCCGCTACCAGGGTGTACTTGACCGGACCGATACCGCCGTCGTTAACGGGGGTGTTACGCCAGGCGTTGTGAGAGAACTGGGAGTCGATAGATACACCGATGACTTCCACATTGCGCTTCTGGAACTCGCTCATGCGGTGATCAAACGCCAACAACTCGGAAGGACATACAAAGGTGAAGTCCAGCGGGTAAAAGAAAATTACGGCTTTTTTGCCTTTGATAGCAGAGGATAAGGTGTAACTGTCAACAATCTCACCATTGCCCAGAACAGCGGCAGCTGTGAAATCCGGTGCTGGTTTACCTACTAATACGCCCATGTCGATTCTCCTGTATGTGACGGGTTGAAAAAATGGTATGAAGACACTTCATACCCGGAAATAGGGATTCGGAATATGCCGAACAACTAAAGACTGCGCCAATTGCGCAAGGTTTTACCAATCAAAAACTAATTAGCCAATAGCAGTCAGCTATGATACACACCCCATCCAATCAGTCTTATTAATTTTCTATATAACCTCATAACACTTTTCGCTATAACCTTTTGATGAGTAAGACGTGCGGCTCCCTTCGCTAAGATTATTAAATAACAATTATTCTCAGGTATGATTGACACAGATTCTCATTAACATTAATATCTTCGCGTACTCACCTCAACATTCTTGAGAGCCCACATTATGTACGTCTGCTTGTGCAAAGGTATTACTGACAGCCAGATCAAAGAAGCAATTTACGATGGTGCCACCTCTGTTGGCCAACTGCGTAAATGCCTCGGGGTTGCCAGCCAATGCGGCAAGTGCGGTATTTCTGCACGTGAGATTATCCAGGAAACCCTCGCTGAAGTTCCCACCGCCAACGGATATCCTCAGTATTACGCGGTCGCCTGATTCTTTACGCTTTGCTCCTGCTAAGGGAGCAATGTAAAACGCAATAAGAATACTTCTTCATCTTGTTTATTTTCCCTTACTGATCAAGCACTTAGCCTTGACGACTCGCATAAATACGGCCAGACTGTCGGTCTAATACGCCAACGACAGGCCCATCTTTGTCCTGGCACATCATCTAACCGTGTTTATCCCCTCACCGCTCTTAAGGAGACGACTATGAAAGGCGACGTCAAGGTAATTGCAGTACTGAACAAGGTACTGGGCAATGAGCTGGTGGCCATCAATCAGTATTTCTTGCATGCACGTATGTACAAGAATTTTGGCCTGAAGGAATTGGCCGACCATGAATACCACGAATCTATTGATGAAATGAAACACGCTGATGCGCTGATTGAACGCATTTTGTTTTTGGAAGGCATTCCGAACTTACAGGATCTGGGCAAATTAAATATCGGTGAAAACACCCAGGAGATGCTGAAATCAGATTTGAACCTGGAGCTTAAAGCGATCCCGGATTTACGCGAAGGGATTATTTTGTGCGAATCGGTGAATGACTTTATCAGCCGCGATTTGCTCAAAGACATTCTGGAGTCTGAAGAAGAGCATGTGGATTGGCTGGAAACCCAATTGTCCCTCATCGACACCGTTGGCTTGCAAAACTACCTGCAAAGCAAGATGGGTTCTTGATAAAAAGGGACTCCTGATAAAGGGCTTCCTGATAAAACAGGCGTATAGCCAGCAAAAAAGCCAACGTAAAAAAAAACGGGGCAACAGAGCCCCGTTTCTTTTTCTTTAAAACCCAGGATCAAAAACGATAGTCAAAATTCGCGCTGACGATCTCGGTTTCTACATTATTTTGCTCAGGCAAGGTGCGGTATTCGATATTAAAATTAAATCGCTCATTGAGGATAAACCCGATACCCACGCCATAGGATGCACCGGATTCAGAGATATCCAACTTCGATATTGTACTGCCGTCGGCAGCGACAACGGATTCTGTGGAATCCACATCCATATAACCCAACAATAAATACAGCTTGGCTTCATCGTTGATCAGCTCAGGCTTGTAATACACCGCATAATAACTGTCGATATCCCGCTCCAGCCGGCCGGGCAGACCATTGTCCCCTTTGCTCTCACCTTCATTCACGCCGGTGCCGTAGCGAATTTCCACACCCAGCGCAGCGTTATATTTGTAACCGCCCAGAATTTCAGCGGTGCGGGCGTTGCCCACATTGATCATTTCATCGTCATACATAAATTCTGTCATGCCTGCACCGACGTAGAAGCCGCGTGCGTTGTCCGCCACCGCGCAGACCGACATCAATGACATTGCTACAGCAAGTAAACGCTTCATAAACCATTCCATTATTCTTGTTGATGTAAAAAAACCGGGGTTGCTAACTATAGCGAATAAAATACCCGGCAAGTGATAACGGCGTCTGTATTCAGTTCAACAAACCGTAAACGCCCAGGGAGTATGCCCGTTTGCGTTTAGCGCCCGACAAGGAACCGGGCTTGAGCAGCTCGCCCAGTTTTACCGCTTCGCTCTGGAAGCGCGTATCACCGGTCCCTTCATCAAAGCTGACCAGCACGCCTTCAGCGAAATGGTACGCGATGACATCGCCCGCCTCCACCACCACACTGACGGGAAAATTTAACTGGTTGATACCGGTCTGGTATACCTGCAGGGGATTACTGTCCCAAATCACGACCAACTTGTCATCCATCGGGCGCAGCACTTTTACACTGAATTTACCAGGTTTGGCAAAGTAGCCTCCCACTCCCGTCAAGGTGCCTGACGCGGGGATAGGGTTAGCCAGATCAACCAATAGTAAGGGTTGGTCTTCCTGGCTGCTGCGCTCAACCAGCTCCCCGCCGACATAGTCCAACAGCCCGCCCAATACCATGAAATCTTTGTAGGCATCGATCTGGCTTTGTACAAAACGACGCACCTGGCTGCGCAATACTGAAGATTCCTGAATGCGCGACATTTTTTCGACATCAAGCACATCATTGACGCGGCTCAACTCCGCGATTTCCTCGCGCAAACGCAGCTCCTGGTCTTTCAACTGCGCAATATCCGATTGTGCCCGCTGCAAATCACTGCTTAATTGGCGGTTCTGATCCCTGATCTGCTGGATATCGGGCTGCATCTGACACGCGCCCAGAAACACGGTTGCGAGCAGCAGGATATAGGGTGATTTCATGAGGCGTCCTCAATTAGGGTGTGCGGGAGCAACGGAGCAATGATTATAAGGGATGTTACGTCTTGTATAGGGAATGTTACTTCTTGACGTTGAAACGAGTGGTTTCCAAAGTCTGGTCATCGAGTATCAGATCAACCTGGTAACCGCCCTCGGCAAACCCCGCAATAGGTTGCTCAATACGGAAATACTGGATGCCCTGACTGCCGCTGACGATGACTGGAACCTGCGCCATTTGTATGCTGCGCGCGCCATCATAAAGTACGGCTTGCAGAACCGAGGTGCCATCTTTGAAATTCTGGTATTCAAAGCCGATAAAGATCACACGATCCGCTGGTATCGTCTCGGCTTGCGCTTGTTGGATATCGCTTATCTCGCGGTTGCTGATCACCATGTGGCCAATTGTTGGCTGGTTCTGCTCAAGCAACTGCTCCGCGCGAACCTTCAGGGCGAGTAACGCCTGACTGCGGGGAAAGCGTTCGCGCGCACTGGCGATGGCGCTTTGGGCATCCAGCAGGCGGTGACGTTCGATCAACCCTTGGATATTGTTCACCAAGGTCTGCTCGATGCGGGCAATACCCTCCAGTGCGGCTTGATTTGATCCATTGCGCGCGAGTATCGAGCGATAGGTTTCATAAGCATTGTCGCCTGGGGGCTCAATAACCCGCCCCGCCATATGCTGGGATTCTGCCTTTTTGAGCAAGGCTTGATCCCGGGTTTGCTGTTGCTGTACCTGTTCGCGCAATGCCGCCTGCTGCCGGAGCAGTTCCGAGTCAGCCGGTGCCAGTGCCAGTCCTTTATCCACCAGCTCCAATGCAGCAACTTTGACGCCCTGCTCCGCTTTCTCCTGCGCCAGTTGCCCAAAGCGTTGCGCCACGGCAAGTATGCCGGCTCTCGCCTCGCTATTGGCCGGATCTTCGGTGAGGACGGCGCGATACAGCTCCAGTGCGTTGGCTCCGGTGGGTTCATCCAGCACGCCCTCGTGCAGATACGCCTGGGCTTGTTGCAGGCGACTTTGCAGGGATTCCTGTTGCTCCAGACGATTCAGTGCGTCGAATAATGCTGCATTGCGCTCCACCTCACTAAACAGCGAGCGCGCGGTTTCGCCATAAGCCTGCGCAGAGGCAAGGTTATCAACGTCCAGTTCACCAATGATGCTGGCGGCATAAAAATGTTGCAGTTCCGCCAATCCCTCGCGACCACCTGCTTGCTGAACCGGATCAGTACCGACCATGGCGGCGCGGTAGATGATGACGAGATCCGGCGCCACCTCAGGGTTGCTGGTCAGTTGCGCCCGCAAATCCCGCGCCTGCTGCAATAAATCCGGCGCACTGGCGTTCGCCTCGGCGGGCGCTTGCGGTAACGGGGCTGCGGGTATCAATACCTGTTCCGCCGGCGAACTTGAGAGCGCCAGGCTCGATACGGCTTGCTCGCCAGCCGATTGTGGTTGTCCAAACCCCAGCGCCGACCTGACATGGTCCTGCCAATACAGGCGCAGGTCGTCACGAAAATAGAATACGCCACCAATCACCAATAGCAGCACGACAAAACCCACCCAACCATTGGACTGGGCTGCCGGTGCTACGGCGGTGTAATGGCGGTGCTCGGCCCGCTCCTCTTCACTGATGGAGAAGCTCGACGGCAACGCCGTCAGGTTATCTTCTGACGGCGCTGTCGATACCGGTTCGTGATAAGGCTCAATGGCCGAGGGCATATCGGCCAGCGCCGTATTAGGGTGAGTCACTATCTGCTCACCCGTGAGGATTGGTGAGGGGTTGACCATGGTCGGCGACAGCTCATCGCCGACCGCCGCATCCATAACGGCGTCCTCTGCGCGTATCGCCGCCAGGATCTGGTCATTGGTGATAGTGTCGAGGTCAGCGATCAGCTCACTGCCGGTCTGATAGCGCTCATCCGGGGTTTTAGCCATCACACGGTCGATGATGGGCTGAAACATGTATAAGTGGTCGGGCAAGCGGGGAATGGCCTCCGACACATGCTTGATGCCTACCACGACCGCTGAATCCGCATCGAAAGGCACGCGCCCGGTCAGCAGCACAAACAACACCACCCCCAGACTATAGAGGTCCGCCCGGCTATCTACCGACAGCCCTTTTGCCTGCTCCGGACTCATGTAATGCGGCGTGCCGATGGCTGTGCCCGTCTGGGTCATGCCGGACGCCACATCCGAAGGCCGGGCGATACCGAAGTCCATCAATACCGCCCGACCGTCTTCGTCGAGCAGCATGATGTTTTCCGGTTTTACGTCGCGGTGGACGTAGCCTTTGCGACCTGCATAATCCAGCGCGCGCGCGACGTCTTTAACGACCTTCAGCGACTCCACCAGATTGAGATCAAAACGCTTGTGTTTGAGGTCGTGTCCCGGCAGGTATTCCATGGACAGGTAATACAGTCCCTCATGAATACCCACGTCGTAAACCGTGACAATATTGGGGTGCATCAACCGGCTGACGATGCGCGCCTCGCGCAGGAAACGCTCGCCGAAGCTGGCGTCGGTACACAGGTGGGGCGCCATGACCTTGAGCGCGACCTCGCGCTCGAAACAGGTCTGTATCGCCAGATAGACCGTCGCCATACCACCCTGGCCAAGCGTGCTGACGATTTTGTAACCAGGAATGTCGATCTGCATCTATCTGTATACCGAGCGTTCAAGAATCGATGGGCAACGCATCTTGCCCACCGCATCGTGTGAGGCAAATCCTGTGGCTGGATTTGCCGAGTTACATCAGCAAGAGCCCGGCCCTATCGCCGGAGCCCACTAAATATAGCAGCCTTTACCGCCGATACAGCGAAGCGGTGCCGCATGGACCAAACCTAGCGCGCCGCCACTGGCCCACGCCACGCCCGTACCAGCATGACGCACAGGATCACCAGCACGAATGCGGCAGCGGTAGCGACAAGCAATTGCCAACCCAGTTGGTGGTAGATCCATCCGGTCACGCCGGCTGTTACCGTCATGACCGCGTAGGTGGCAAACTCATTGAGCGCTTGTAAACGGCCACGCACATAGCTGTCCGCTACCTGGGTTAGCAGGGTACTGCCGCCCATGTACATCAAGTTCCAACCCACGCCCACCAGCAGCAGCGCTATATGGAAGTTCACCAATGCCTGCCCCAGCCACGCCAACACACACCCCGACGCGAGCACCACGCACCCGACCAGCGCCACCGGTTGTGGACCAAACCGGCCAATGAAACGGCCGGTGATAAGTGAGGGTGCAAACATGCCGAGCAGATGCCACTGGATAACACTGGCGGCATCCGCGGCACCAAAGCCACAGCCCTGCATCGCCAGGGGACTGGCGAGCATCACCAACATCATCATGGCGTAGCCGCCGGCGCAGAACACCATGGCCGGCTTGATCTGCTGATACCGCAACAGTTCGGCCAGGGGAATGGGTGGCCGCTCAACGTCGGCTAGCTGCCGCGCCGGCAAACGGCTGAAAAGGATCACCGGCAAGGCGGCCAAGGCCAGCAGGGCAACGAGAAAGTAGGAACCCACGTACTCTCGCTCCAGCAGATGAAGGCCGAGGCTGCCGAGCATCGGCCCGAAGAGCGCAGCCAGGATACCGCCACTGAGTACCCACGCGATGGCCGTGCCCTTGTGCGGATCAGTCACCGCATCTGCCGCTGCAAAGCGGTAATAGAGGGCGGATGCCTGATAAATACCGATCAACAAGCCCGCCAGACAAAACAGCACAAACGAGGCTTGCCAGACCGCCCACGCCGCCAGCAAACCACCGACCAGCCCCATAAACGCGCCCCCCATAAAACCGCCCTGATAACCCAGGGCGGCAAATACGCGTGGCAATATCAGGGTCAGGGCGGCAGTACTGGCGGTAATAAACAGATAAGGCAGCGTCGCCAGGCCCGGCGACGGCGCGAGATCCTCGCCCACCAGACCGTTGAAGCTGATCCCCACGGCGACCGAAGCCATAAACAGGAACTGGCAAAGTCCGAGCAACACGGCGCTATAGGACATGCTTAACTCCGCCGGTGGTTGACGGGAAGATTCGGAAGGGACCAGACACTACATATTCACCCAGTTGTTCAGGGCGCGCAGCTTGAAGCGGTGTTCGCGGAAACGCAACAACACCCCGTCGACGTATATTTCTTCCAGGTTCAGTTGCCCGCCGACCTGATTACCCGCGCGACGGGGCTGGCCGTTCAGGACCACATTGCTCGACCCATCGCCGGTGAAATTGTGTTGGGAATAGATAATCGAGGGAATCTCCTGCTGCACACTCCAGGGCAACTGGCGCAAGTCCGGCACATTGTCGATGGCATCGTAACGCTTGCCTGCTCCGGCGGCTGGCCGGGGTGCCGGGGGCGCTTCTGTTGTCGAGGGGTTATCCAGCAGCGATACGGAGGTTACTGCCGGTACCTGTACGGGCACAGACTCAACCACCGGCGGTTCTTCCACGGGTTTATAGAGATCGTTAATCTTCTCGTCTACTGCTGGCGCATCGGTTTCAGCGTAGAGCGAATGGACCGCTTCGGAGGGTTTGGCGGATGATTCAGCAGGCGTCTTATCCGGTGCTGGATCAGCGGGCACGACCGGTGTGCTCGGCGTCAGCGCTGCAGCTTGCGGGGTAGGCGGCTGCACAAGGGTTTCCTCTGTTATGGCTGCCGGAGATGCGGTTGGGGTGGACGGCTGGCGGGCTTGCAACAACAGGTAAGCCAGCAAGATCACCAGCGCGACCAACAATACCCCGCCTACAATCCACAAGGTCGGTACCCGCGCACCACCCGGCCGATAACTGACTTCGTGGACCGTGTTGATGTCTGGCGTAGGCTGCGAATTTTTACGCTCGCGGTCTGCGCGATTCAGGGCATCAAGAATCAATGACATGGTGGTTATTCGCTCTCGCTACGAGAGGAGGCGCTGGACTTGCGATCCTCCAGGGTAATCAGGGCTTTATCGATGCCCAATACTTCATTGAGCCGCCGCAAAGTCTGCGCGCCCACAATTCCATCGGGCTTGATGCCCTGACTTTCCTGAAACAATTCCACCCGTTTTTTCAATTTGTCGTTATACACATTGCGCGCTAACGGTGAATCCTGGCGATCAAGTTTGGCGAACTGGTCTGCGAGCCAATTGACGGCAGGCCCACGCTGGCCAGTCATCAGGGGCGTGTCGAAACCGGCGGGACGGAACCAGATATACAGCAATTCATCGTTCCACAGTTCGGCGATGCGGCTCCAGGGCACGGTGAATTCCGTTCCATCGCGCAGCAACAGTGCATTCTCCTCGCCCAGACCGACAACCAGCACATAAGCCAGTTTCCGGTCGGCCGTTACCAAGGTCAGCACGGCGGGACGATTAAGATCGCGCAACTCATTCCAGGTGGTCATACGGGTGGTTTCGCAGGCGTAGCCCTCTTCGCCCGAGCCGGCACAGCCGGTACCGGCGGTCGCGCCCAGATAAGTCAACAACGCCTGACGCGCGCGCCCTTCATCCCGGCTCCAGAAGACAATTTCTTCCCGAACCGCAGCGGAAGAAGCCGCCGTCGATGCACTACTCTCAACCACCGAGCTTGCCTGAGCCTGGATCGAGGCTGCCGAGGAGGATTGCGCCGCACTGCTACTGCTAACCGGCACAGCGGCTACCGCCTCGCTAACCGGCCCGGTGGGCGATGAAGGCACCAGGAACCAGATCATCACCGCCAACACCAGGGTTGCGGCCACCCCTGCCAGCGCGTAGAGCCATTTTTCCGGCATCACCGGCAGGCGGCTCGGCTTGGTCAGGTGTGCCTTGGTACCCGACACCTCCAGCGCCGCCTGTTCAAAGATTTCGTTGTCAATCACCGTGCGGTTTTTGCCGTAGGCACCCAACAAAATCCGTTCGCAGATAATGTTGATCAACCGCGGAATGCCGCCGCTGAAACTGTGGATACGCTTGACGATAGGGTCGGTAAAGGGATTGCGGTTATCCGGCATACCGGCAATGCGCAACCGGTGCGCAATATAAGCATGGGTTTCCGCCAGGGATAAAGCTTCCAGATGAAAACGTGCGGTGATACGTTGGGACAACTGGCGCAATGAAGGCCGGGCGAGCAATTTTTTCAATTCCGGTTGGCCGACCAGGATAATTTGCAGCAATTTTTCAGTGGTGGTTTCGAGGTTCGTCAGCAAACGAATCTGTTCCATCACGGTGGGCTTGAGTAGCTGCGCCTCATCAATCAACAACACCGTCTTGCGGCCTTTGCGGTGATTTTCCAGCAGGAAGTGATGCAGCGCATCGGTGAGGTCTTTGGTACTCCAGCCATCGACGATGTAACGCACACCCAGTTCGTCGCAGATGGTCGATAACAGTTCCGGCGCGCTGGCCATGGGATTAAGGATGATCGCAATATCGGTGTTGTCCGGCATCTGCTCCAGTAAACAGCGAATAATCGTCGTCTTGCCCGTGCCGACCTCACCGGTCAACAGTACAAACCCACCGATCTGGATACCGTATAACAAATGGGCAAGCGCTTCGCGATGCTGGTCACTCATATATAAATAACGAGGATTTACCGCGATGGAAAAGGCTTGTTCACTCAGTCCGAAAAAATTGTGATACATGGTTAAGGGTTGTTCTTATGTAGGTGTATTGGCGGCGCGTGGTTGCCGG
The DNA here is from genome assembly GCF_051846955.1 of Cellvibrio sp. ARAG 10.3. Classification (NCBI taxonomy): domain Bacteria; kingdom Pseudomonadati; phylum Pseudomonadota; class Gammaproteobacteria; order Cellvibrionales; family Cellvibrionaceae; genus Cellvibrio; species Cellvibrio sp. ARAG 10.3. Next base: position 54,730 of record NZ_JBPYCU010000019.1, on the reverse strand, counting down.
GGACGAACAATCTGCCACCGATGATACCAGACTCGCAACCGAAAATTTCCGTGCGACGACATTGCCATAATTCCCGCGTGACGGCGCCGGCAGATTGCATTTAACCGCGCCGCACTCAATTGCCGAAAACGCCCCCAATTGGTACCATTGCCGCCTTTTTGAGCAGGCCCGCCTGCCCCGCCCTTTTTGCCCCGATCCCAAGTTAAAGAGATTCCCTATGTCCGTTGATCTTCGTTCAGCTTCTTTGTCACAACTGGCTTACCACGACGAGTTTGTCCAGCGCCATATCGGCCCGGACGCACAGCAAACCGCCGCTATGCTGGCGGCGCTCGGCGTGGCCTCTGTCGCTGAACTGATCGACAAGACCGTACCGGAAAAAATCCGCCTTCACGGCGAGCTGGCCTTGGCCGATGCGGTCACAGAAGCCGAAGCCCTGGCGCAACTGAAAGCCATCGCCAACAAGAACCGTGTATTCAAAAGCTATATCGGCATGGGCTATTACGATACGCACACACCTCATGTTGTCCTGCGCAATGTGCTGGAAAATCCGGGTTGGTACACGGCTTACACACCCTACCAACCGGAAATTGCCCAAGGCCGTCTGGAAGCCTTACTGAATTACCAGCAAATGATCATTGATTTAACCGGGATGGAGATGGCCAACGCCTCCATGCTGGACGAGGGCACTGCTGCCGCCGAAGCCATGGCGATGTGCAAACGCCAGAATAAAAAGAGCCGCTCCGATGTGTTTTTTGTGGATGCGGACACCCATCCGCAAACCATCGCCGTAGTCAAAACCCGCGCCGAGCACTTCGGTTTTGAGGTGGTGGTGGCCAAGGCGGATGAGGTGACCAATGGTGATTACTTCGGTGCCCTGCTCTCCTATCCCGGCTCCAGCGGCGACATCCGCGACCTCACGAGCCTGATCGACACCGCCCACAGCCAGAACACCCTGATTACCGTTGCCAGCGATCTGATGGCGCTGATGTTGCTCAAATCCCCCGGCAGTATGGGTGCCGATGTGGTGGTGGGCACTAACCAACGCTTCGGTATCCCCATGGGTTTCGGCGGCCCCCACGCCGGTTTCTTTGCCTTCCGCGATGCCTACAAGCGCTCCGCACCGGGCCGCATCATCGGTGTGTCCATTGATGCGCGCGGCAAACAAGCCTTACGTATGGCGATGCAAACCCGCGAGCAACATATTCGCCGCGAAAAGGCCAACTCCAATATTTGTACCTCGCAAGTGCTGCTGGCGGTGATGAGTGTGTTCTACGCGATCTACCACGGCCCGGAGGGTTTGAAGCGCATCGCCAACCGTATCCACCGCCTCACCGCGATTGCCGCCGCTGCTTTGCAAGCCAAGGGCTTCGGCCTGGCCAACAGCCAGTTCTTCGACACGATTACCGTGCAAGTGGGCGATAACCAGAAAGCGATTTATCAGGCCGCGCTCAATGCCGAGATCAACCTGCGCCTGGTGGGTAAAAACGCCTTGGGTATCAGTATGAACGAAACCACCAGCCTGGCCGACCTGGAGACACTGCTGGCCGTCTTCGGCGTGAGCGGTTCTGATTTGCGCGGTCTGGATCGCCAGATTACCGAAGGCAAAAACCTGACCGCCAGCAAAGCCATTCCCGCTGACTTGTTGCGCAGCGACGCCATCCTGAGCCACCCGGTATTCAACAGTTACCACAGCGAAACCGAGATGCTGCGCTACCTCAAGCGCCTGGAGTCGCGCGATATCGCGCTCAACCAGTCCATGATTCCGCTCGGCTCCTGCACCATGAAGCTGAACGCCACGGCCGAGATGATTCCGGTAACCTGGCCGGAATTTGGCAAGATGCACCCTTTCGCGCCCATGGAACAAGCCCAGGGTTATCGCCAATTATTTGAAGAATTGCAGGAGATGCTGAAAGCCTGCACTGGCTACGATGCCATCAGCTTACAACCCAACGCCGGATCTCAAGGCGAGTACGCCGGCCTGGTGGCCATCAAAAAATATTTTGAGAGCAAAGGTGAAACCGAACGCGATATCTGTTTGATTCCGGCATCTGCCCATGGCACCAACCCGGCTTCAGCACAGATGGTGAGTTACAAGGTGGTGGTCGTGGCCTGCGATGGCAAAGGCAACGTGGACCTTGATGACCTGCGCGAGAAAATTGCCACCCACGGCCAAAAGATTGCCTGCATCATGGTCACCTACCCGTCCACCCACGGCGTGTTTGAGGAAGGCATTACCGAACTGTGCGACATGATCCATGCGGTTGGCGGTCAGGTGTATATCGACGGCGCGAATATGAATGCGTTGGTCGGCGTGGCCGCGCCGGGTAAATTCGGCGGCGATGTGTCACATCTTAATCTGCATAAAACCTTCTGTATTCCTCACGGCGGTGGCGGCCCCGGTATGGGCCCGATTGGCGTAGGCCAACACCTTGCGCCATTCCTCGCTTCGCATCCGGTGCAGGATGTGCCCGGTACAGAAACCACCAATGGCACCATCTCTGCCGCGCCCTGGGGCTCAGCCAGTATTTTGCCGATCAGTTGGATGTACATCCGCATGATGGGCAAGGTCGGCATGCGTCAGGCCACGGAATACGCCATTCTCAACGCGAATTACGTAGCGAAAAAACTGGGCGACCATTACCCGATTTTGTACAAGGGTACCCATGGTTTTGTGGCTCACGAATGTTTGCTGGATCTGCGTCCTTTGAAAGAAGCGAGCGGCATCAGCGAAGAAGATATCGCGAAGCGTTTGATGGATTTCGGTTTCCATGCGCCCACCATGTCCTTCCCGGTGGCGGGCACCTTGATGATCGAACCCACCGAATCGGAATCCCAGGCGGAGCTGGATAAATTTATCGACGCCATGCTCACCATTCGCAAGGAAATTGCACAAGTTGCCAGCGGCGAAATCAGCGCCGACGCCAGCGCACTGCACAACGCACCTCACACACAAGATGACATCATGGACGAGAACTGGAACCGCGCCTACAGCCGCGACACCGCCGGTCGCCCGGCGCCCTGGCTGAAGCAACACAAGGTATGGCCAAGCGTGAACCGTATCGACAACGTGTACGGGGATCGCAATTTGATTTGCTCGTGCCCGAGCATTGAGACTTATCAGGAGTAAGTAAAACAGGAAGGATTTTGATTCAGGCAAAGAACGTGGTTACCACGTTCTTTGCTCCACATGAAAAAATTTAAAATTTCGATACCGCCGAATTTAACGGCATGCGACCAGTATTGATAACAGCATCCTTCTGACGCAACCACATGCCCAATGCCGACAAGGCAATCATCGCCGTCATCAAAAGCTCGCCCCCATCTTCCGCCAGCGTAAAGACGGTTTGCGACACATTCTCTCCGAATAACCCATGCAAGGCATCGACACCAACGCCGAAGAAAATCAGTAGCCCAAAATAGCAACTGAATAACAGATAAGCACTGAAGTCTTCTTTGGTGGTTATTGTGGTGACACCAATTGTCCAACATATCACAGCAAACAAACCTGTTGTGGCAAAGCCCAGCAAATCCCCGGAAACCGGGTGCAGATTCCAAAGAGCAACGTAAGCGTGGCCGATGGATTCATGGAGTTTGAATGCGTCATCGAGAAAAATAATAAACATCATGGCTGACCAGGCGAACCAGGCTTTCTTGTGGTGCGCTACTGCAAACAATAAAAATAATGCTGCAGCCACCAGCTCCAAAATATAGCCAAAGATTTCCGGATAACCCCGATCAATGAACGAAAACTCTACCTGCCCGTAAAAGAAACTGTCGGTCAATTGATACTTTTCAACATAGGCGTAGGTAATAAAACAGCTGATAAGCAATAAGCCGATAATCACCACACCTGCGACACAACCCCGATGCAGGCGATCCGGCAATACCAACAGGTCTTTTGCAAGACGCGGACAGGAAAGCAAAACACTGCCGACAAATTTAACAGGGGCTTTTATACCTGGGACTTTTCCCGTAGGGACTTTCGCTACAATCTGCATATCGACCTCCTTAGATGAAATCCATAGCAGCACTTCGCTATTCGTAACAAAAATGTCACAAAACAGGAATAAAGTAAAAAGTTTTAAATTTTTTTGTGATGACTTTCCGGGACGAGGCTGTTTTTGCTGCCGCTAGCGGCACAGAAATCCTTACTTTACAAACTTGATAAAAAATGACGACCCCAACTGGACCTGGCTGTGTGCGGTCCCACACAATTGGTTTTGCCACAGTGAAAAAAAATGACGTACGGGATTTCTCTCAATTCTCACACCACGATACTTGGCTGCAGCCAATACGGATCGCATGGGAATTTTGGTCAGAGTTGACAAGAAGTAGATAAAAAAGCGGCTGAAAAGTCCGATTGCCATTGCGTGCAATCGGACTTGCTGTGATTTCATAAACCCACAAATTTTATTAACAAGACGGCTGCTACCACAACCAGGAAAGCAGCAATGGCGGCATAACGAATCACGCCCTTTATCTCCGCCACCATGTGCTGTCGTTGTACAGCTAACTCTGTCAGGAAATGGTTGGTATTATCGCGCAGTTCAAATTCTGCTTTTGCAATCACCGTGGTGATCTCTGTGGTTGCTTTTTCTACCGTCCTATCCAGCATAGGTTCAACTTTTTCATCCAGGATGGTGTTGATCCTGTCCTGCACCTGATTCAGTTCGTTTTCCCAGTCAGTATTTAACCACGCCATAACAAATATCCTGTCGCTAAAGAAAAAATAATGCCTGCTTAATTCTGTAAAAACCAATCATCGCGGTAGGTTTTTACTATGTCGGGCCAAAGCACCGCAAAAACAGTTGCCAGCGCACCATTGATAAAACCTTCCGGAAAGGTCATTAATAAAAACACAAAAAAATGTTCCCAGGCACTGGCCAGCGCAATGTCGCTACCGGTGAGGGAGAATAATAGCAGCGCTCCCAGCCCGACCCACAGGCAACTGATCATGGCGCCAAAAAATCCCACGCCCAGAAAATAAGTGAATGGATTTTTAAAACGCCACCGGTTAATCAACCAGACGGCTAACCAAGCCCAGCTTACCGGTATGACAACACCCAGGCAAAAATCCACGGGAAGCGTATGCAAATTAAATTGATTAACCGCGACATCCCAATCGACAGTCAAACTGCGCAACGCTATTTGGTAAACCTCCAGCATCACCAACGCAGCCACACCGATGAGCAACGCCAGGCTCCAGCCAAACACCATCGTAACAACGGTCATCAGCATGGGGTGAAATGCGAGCGTAGCCTGCACAGATACCTGCATCAACCAAAACAGGCTTAAAAAAAGAATGGTGGCAAACAGCAGGTGTTGACGGGATTGATGGCTTGCCAACGGGCGCCAGGGGGCATAAAAAATGGCGGCGCCCAGCAACAATAAACTCGGAATTAAGGTCAGCCAGAACAGCAAAGGCTCTGGCGGAAGCAGCATATTCATCCGCTTGACTCACGATAGGTCGGATAAGGTTTTCTCAGCCTCCACCGCAAAACATTCAACCTGATCACCTTGCTCAATGGCGCCAATACCTTTCTTTAAGGCCACATGGCGCGGAATAAATTTGAACAGCCCGCTGCGTTTGCCGTAATGATAAATCTTGTGGCTGGCCAGTATTTCACCCGCTTCCGCTGCCGCCTCAAGCCGGGCAGCCATGCTGACAGCAACGCCTTCGAGGTCGGGCACGCCGGTGACTTCATTGTGAACCACAGACACCTCGCCCAGTTCCACACCGATGCGTAATTCAAACCCCGCAGCGGTTAATACATTACGGATCATGCAAGCGCAGGAAAGCCCGACGGTGACATTTTTAAAGGTAACCCGCAACGAGTCACCTTCCATATTCGGATGCCCCGCTTCCCATTTTTTGAGTATGGGTTTAACCAGCCCGCGGAACAACGAGAGTTTTTCCGACAGTTCATCATCACCCCATTTGGAAAAACCTTTTAAATCCATAAACAGGATGGTGAGGTTGCGCACCTGCTGTTTTTCATGGTCCGCCGCCAACTCCAGCAAACGCGGCCAGAACTCTTCGCGAATGGCGGCAATTTTTTCTTTTAATTGCACGTGAAGTTTCGCATCGCGACGCAACGCCAATTGCGCCAATTGAATACGCTCTGCCTCATCCTGCAACTGGAGCTTAAGCTCGGTGGGATTGTGTGGACCCACTTCTTCTACCACAAATTTTACCAGGGCACCGCCGGCAACATCGGTGATAGATTTCAACCGCAGGATGGTGCCCCAATGCGCAGCGGCAAGGTGATCAATAAAGATGGGTAAGGTAGCCAGTTCCTGATCAATCAGGCGATAGGGGTAACGCAATTCAATGGTAATAGCGTCCGCAAAGATCCGCTCAAATTCGTGTTGCCGATAAACGGTTTTTTCTTTTCCCGATTTATCCCAAAAAGCGTAATGGCATTCAACATTGGAAATGTCCCAACCGGTGCTGGTCATCTTCCACAGGCGCGCGCTGGTGATGTTGGCATTAGCAAATTTGGTCTTGGTCAGGTTGGCCTCGCGCAGGTCACAGTTCACCAGGTTCGCACCGCTGAAGTCGGTCTCCTGCAAATCCATGTTGCTGAAATCCACCCCGCTTACATTGGCCGAACGGAATACCGCCCCGGAAAGCGCAGCGCCCCGCAGGTCGGCATTCGTCAGTCGCGCATTGACCAGCAAGGCTTTAGTTAAATCTGCCCCCTGGAGGTTGACCCCTTCCAGATTGGAGTTGGTCAGGTCAACACGGGCCAGTTGTTGCCCTTCCAGGTTGCTGCCGGCCAGGGAAACATCGCGCAGCATAAAGCCGCTGATATCCTGCCCACGAAAATCAATGTTCTCCAGTTTTGCATTGCGGGTGTTGGCGGTGAGCATGTTGGCAAAGAACAGCACCGAACCACTGAGGTTGCAGCCACATAAATTGGCGGCAATCAGTTTTGCATGGGAAAAATCATTGTCTTTTAAAAAGGCGCCTTGCAGGTTGGCAAGGATCAGGTCGGCATGTTTGAAACTGCACTGGGTGATGCGGGCGTTACACATGGACACTTTGGAAAAATCGAAATCATCAAACGTCATCCCGGTCAGCTCTACCCCGTCGAGATTCAGATCGCCGACGGCATGGCGCTTGCGCCAGTTGTTCCAGGATTTCGCACCTTTGTTGAGTTCTTGAATGATTCGATCTTTATCCATATCCATGAGCTACATCTGACGAGTCAAAACCAAGGGAGGGTGATGGTGGCACAGGACCAACCGCAGGATTATAGCGAGCATTATGCGCCACGATCCATCATAAATCGTAAAATATCACATATCACAAAAGCAGGCCGTCATCCGGCGGATAAGCGGGAATCAATAGCGCATAACCGGCCAGGCCGCCCGAATTCACGGGGAAATCAACGGTACAGAAACGTCGAAGGGTGAAAAGCGTGCGGCCAGTACAATAGCATCCGGCAGCTGACGCTAACCGTCATTCTGCCGTCGAGGAGGTGGATGATTTATCGGCGGATAACCGACTCATCTCCTGTTTGAGTGTCATGATATCCGCCTCCAGCTCCTTGAGCCGGGATGCATCGACCACTTGCGGCTGGACAAACACATTGGTGATTTTGGCGCGCACCCGCCAGACTTCGCGCACACTGTCCATCGGAATGGAATAGGTTTTGTAGTCGGGGTTATCGCTCTTGAGGATCAGCATATTGCGATCCTCTTCATAGATATAGGTACGCTTGGCGACGATACCTTCCTCAGCAACCACAATACATAAGGCACCGTTCTCAATCGCCAATAAATCAGGCAAACGTTCAGTCACCACAATTTCGCCGGGATAGATAGAGGGAACCATGCTATCGCCCTCTACTTCAAATAAACGATAACCACCGGCTTCATAGCCGGGGATTTTATAAACCTCCAGCGTATCCAGATACTTTTCATCAAGATAATTTTCGATGTAACCCGCATGCGCTTCTCCGCGAACTAAAGGAATATATCCTTCACGAGTCATCCCGAGATGATTATCCATAGGCTGCGGCTCTCTCTTATCCGGCTGGTAGAAAATGTCACCCTCACCTGTCACCAGCCAGTTGCAGTCCACACCGAATACACGGTTGATCTTTAGCAAACTGTCCAATGAAAGTTTGGATTTTTGTGATTCCAATTGTGACAAGGCTCCCTGCGTTATCCCGATGCGCGAAGCAAACTCCTGCTGGGACAGACTTAACAAGTCACGCAGTACAACTAATCTTGAATCACTCATATTTTTACCATTCTAGATATTAATATACTAATGGCGCAACTTTTTTTATTAGCATTCTTATTGCGAGCCCGATACAATGGCGAGACGCTCCACTCGCACCTGGCGCCTCAAGTGTCTGGTTAAACTCACCTGCCGGAATATATGTATGAAAATCAGCAACAACGGCAATACTGAGACCACCGCGAATCCCCTACTGATCATTGCAGATGACGATTTGGACGACCAAGTCCTTGTAAAAGATGTTTTACAAGAACATAAGATATCCATGGAAAACACGATATTTGTTAGTGATGGTCAGGAACTGATGGAGACGTTATCTATCATCAAACCTCAGCCGACAATTATTCTGCTGGATCTGAATATGCCGCGCCTTGATGGACGCAAGGCGTTAAAGAGTATCAAAACAAGTGATGTTTACAAACACATTCCTGTGCTAATTTTCACCACATCCAATGCGCAACATGACATTGATTTAAGTTATTCCCAGGGAGCCAACTCCTACTTCACCAAACCGGTTTCGTTTGATGGCCTGATGGATGTGATCGGCATTATTAAACGCTATTGGTTTGAACAGGCCGCAATGCCGTATGGCGCTACTCGCTTGAAGAATTCCCTCGAAAACGCGCTGTAATATTCCTGCAAGACTACACCTATTTGCCAACAGCGGCGCGATTATTTTCTCTACACCAAAAACCCTTGTGCTGTTTAACATACAATGCCGGGTTAAACCAAACGCGCACCGATAAATATAATAATAAATCTGGTGCAGCAATTTGTTAGATTCACTTGACGCATATCTGAATTCGCAATCCGATTTCAATGCTACTATGCGCACTGACCGCGTAATTCCACGTGGTAAATCCACTGTTGAAAAAACCAATTTTTTTACACCCAGTTTCTTACAATAGCCCGGTGATAGTCATGATTGCCACGCTGATTACCCACCCTGCCTGCCATCTGCACCAGATGCCCGAAGGTCACCCGGAGTGTCCGGAACGCCTGGATGCCATCAACAACCAACTTCTGGCCAGCGGCATAGACAGTTTGATTTACCACCGTGAGGCACCAGCGGCCACCGACGAACAATTGTTACGTGTGCATACCTACGATTATCTGCAACGCCTGACGCGGGCCATACCCAGTGAGGGTATTGTGCGCTTCGCTGACGATATTTTTTTATCCCCCGGCACACTGACGGCAGCCCGCCATGCCGCCGGTGCAGGTATTCTGGGTGTGGATATGGTCATGGGCGGCAAAACCGATGCGGTATTTTGTAACGTGCGCCCGGCCGGCCACCATGCAGGGCCGACGCAGCCCATGGGATTTTGTATTTTTAATAATGTCGCGATTGCAGCGGCCCATGCCTTGGCGGTGCACGGTCTTGAACGGATCGCCATCGTGGATTTCGATGTGCACCACGGCAATGGCACCCAGGACATCTTCCTGGAGGAGCCGCGCGTGCTGTTTTGCTCCAGTTTCCAGCACCCGTTTTATCCGCTCACCGCCATTGATAATGTGCCGGACCACATCATCAATATCCCCTTACCGGCCACCTGTCGCAGCGACGGATTTCGCGCGGCGCTGGCCGAACACTGTCTGCCGGCGCTACGCCGGTTTCAACCGCAATTACTGTTGATCTCCGCCGGCTTCGACGGCCATATCGACGACGACATGTCATCGATTCGCCTGGTGGAACAGGATTATGTGTGGATTACCCAACAATTGCGGGATTTAGTCGATGACAGCAAGCAATATGAACCCTCACGGCAATGCCGGGGAATGGTGTCCATGCTGGAGGGCGGTTACGATTTACCGGCATTGGGGCGCTGCGCCATGATGCATATCAAAGCCATGGCGAAGCTTTCTTGAGAATAAGCTATCTTGAGGCAAAGCTTTCTTGGATGGGATTTAAACTGGAGCATTAATCCTGCAGTTTCATACGCATATCAATCAGTCCGTCGTCGCGCAAATACTTCACACTGAAACCCAGGTTGCGTGCCAGGTTGGCCATACCGGCATTTTCCAGCATCGTCACACCGGTTAAATACTGCGTCCCCTGCCCGCGACAGTAATCAATCATTTTTTGCATCAAACGATGACCCAGGCCTGACTGTTTGATATCGCTGCGCACGGCAACTGCAAATTCCGCTTCGGTGTTGTCCGGGTCTTGTTGGGCGTGTACCACGCCGAGAATCTCCGTATCGCCCGCCGGCGTTTCCGCTACGGCAACAAATGCCATTTCGCGCGCGTAATCAATCTGGGTGAAGCGCGCCATTTGTTCGTGGGAAAATTGCGGCAACTCGCCAAAGTAACGCTTGTAGCGATCCTCCCGCGTCAGGGCGTGATCAAAGGCCTGATGCATGCCTTCGTCTTCCGGGCGAATCGGCCGTAAAAATACTTCGCGGCCATTGCGCAGTAAAAAATGTTCTTCCAATTCTTTGGGATAAGGGCGAATGGCCAGGCGACGTTGCGGCGTCGCCGGTGCAATGTCAACGTTAACGTCCAGCACGATGATTTCATCACCCACCGCCAAGGCGGGGTTGATGGTCAGGCCCAGGACATTTTCCTGATCCACAATCATCTGGCTGATCTTGGTTAATAAAATACACAGCGCCTGGCGATTGAGTGGCGAATATAATTGCCGTTCACGAATCTTGCCCTCGGCCAGCGCCTGGATCACCAGATAACGGGCCAATGCCATATTCAACGGCGGCAAGGCCACCACGGCGTTGGTGCGAATGTCCCACACCGAACTGGCTTCGCCTAACAGGATGACCGGCCCGAAGACGGGATCTGTTTGCACCTGAATACGCAGCAGGTGGGCACCGGTGCGGCGCGCCATGGTCTGCAAGGTGAAACCATTCGGTTTTGCCTCGGGATAAAGATCCTGCACCCGTTTCAAGCTGGCCAGGGCCGCCTCTTCCACTTCGGCACGGGTATTTAAATTCAAGACCACACCGCCGATATCGGACTTCAATGGAATATCCGGCACGACAATTTTCAAGGCAACCGGAAATCCCAATAACTCCGCCTGATCAGCCGCTTCGGCTGGCGTGGTAGCCGCCTTGGTAGGAATGGTCGCAATACCATAGGCTTGCAATAATTCGGCGGATTCTTCGCCATTAAGATGCAGGCGCGCATCGTTCAAGGCTGCGGTAATAATGTTATTGGCCCGCTCAGGGTGGTGCGGAATTTCATCGCTCACCGAGTCCGGTGTTTCGGATAATAATTTCTGGTTACGGCGATATTCCACCATGTGCATAAACGCACCGGCCACACCTTCCGGTGTACGAAAGGAGGCAATGCCCGCTTCGGCAAATCGTTGGCGTGCTTCAACGGCGGCGTCTTCGCCCATCCAGTTCACCAACAAATTAGGCTTGCGGCCCTGATGTTCCTGATAGGCTTTGATGACCGCTTCGGCATAGGCGGTCGGCGAACTTAAACCGGTGGGCGCGTGCAGGATCAACACATTATCAATGGTCTTGCTGCGCAATAAAATTTGCATGACCTGGCCATAAAGTTCCGGCAAGGCATCGCCCAACATATTGATAGGATTACTCGCGCGGCCACCGCTGTGAATAATCTGTTGTAATTGGCTGACGATCTCCGGCTCAAGGGTTGCCAGGCGACCACCGCGTTGCAAAAGCGCGTCAATCGCCATCGCACTGGGACCGTGGCCGTTGGATAACACCACCAATTGTTCACCGGTAATCGGCTTGCCGTATGCCAGGGTCTCTACCGCTGCCATCAACTCACGCAAGTCGCCAACACGCAACATACCGGCGCGTCGAAACGCTGCGCTATACACCGCATCTTCACCCATCTTTTCCGGGCCAAGACGCGACGTTGTCGCCATGATTTCAGCATGGGTACCGGCTTTGATTACCAGGATCGGTTTATTAAATGACGCCGCTCGCGCCGCCGACATAAACGCGCGTCCGTCTTGGATGGCGTCGATATACAACAGAATGGCCTGGGTTTTGGGATCGCGCCCGAGGTAATCAATGATCTCATCAAAGTCCACATCGGCTGCATCGCCTGTTGCAATAAAATGCGAAAAACCAATGCGGCGCCGATGAGCCCAGTCCAGCAAGGTTGAGCACACGGCAGATGATTGCGAGACAAACGCAATCTTGCCCGGTTGTGCCGTCGTGTGCGCACAACTCGCGTTTAATCCCAGGCCCGGCACAATGATGCCCAGACAGTTGGGCCCCAGAATACGCACGCCGGATTGCCTGGCAATCTCCAGCATTTGCTCCTGCAAATTGGTGCCTTGGGCGGTGTATAGCGTATCCAGGCCAGCGGCGATGACTATCGCATTGCGGGTGCCTTTGCGGCCCAGTTGCAAAATTATCGCAGGCACCCGCGTCGCGCGGGTACAAATAATGGCGAGGTCCGGCGCTTCCGGTAATTCATCAATCGACCGATAGGCGAGCACGCCATTCACCGCTTTATGGTGCGGCGTTACCGGCATAATCGGGCCATCGAACTGGCCCTGCAATAAATTACGCATGACTACATTGCCAGTGCGCGTCGGCTGGTTGGACGCGCCGATCACCGCAATGGAGCGAGGCTTGAGCAGTTGCTCGATATGTTTGAGGCTCATTCAGCTGCGTCTTTTTTTTCCGATGCCGCCGGGGTTATGGGTTTGAGGATAAATTGCATAGAGGCGGCCAGACCTTCAAGGTTCACTTCATAGGTGATGTAATGTTGTTCCACCCAACTGCCCCAGCGTTCCGCTTTGGTCATCAAGTCCGCGCGATAAACCGCGTTTACGGCGGGCGTCCGCGAGTGATAGTTGGCCGCACGCGTCCATAAATCTCCCCGGTCGTTGTAGAGGTGATCGCGAATCCGCCAGGCCGCCAATTGGTAAGGGTAACAACCGTAAGCCGCCACATCACTTTCAAAGACGCCGTGGGACATAAGGTCTTTTAAATAGGCACTGTTAAATTGCATGGGGCCGACATCGTAGGTGCCGTTGGTATTTCTCACCCATTGCCCCGGTTTGCCGCCCTCTTTTTCAGCGATGGCCAGCAAAATATTCGCCGGCACATTGTATTCAATAGCCGCTTCAACCAAACAGGCAACCGGTTCATGAAGTTCAGGAGGCAGGTCAGCAAATAACATAATCGTCACGTTTGCAAAAAAGTTATTCCATTTTCATCCAAATAAAAATAATTGCAATCATCGCGCGTCAACCACCGCACAAAATCAATCGGCAGATTGTAATGCCCTGTAATGCTCCGGTGGAGCAGCATTGTATAGCATCAGGAATACTTGGCTGGAGGTGAGGTATGGGCCAGGGTCTATCAACAATAAGGAGATAACCATGTCACCCGTTCACCTGCTTCGTTATTCCATATTCACTGTTTCATTACTCACATTCGTTCCCTGCGCCACCGCCAAATTCGTGCGCGATGACGGCGTGGAAAATCCTCCGCTACTGGAGATTCAACGCAGCGGCGAGCAAGCCGTCAAACCCTTGGCAAAATTGAAAAAAGCGGTAGCGCCGGCTCAGCTGACCGGACCACAGGAAGCCTATCTCACCTGGCGGGTAGCCTACACCGAGAGCACCTTGTGGAATCCCGCTACCGGCCGGGATGATCGTGTGCGATTGCGCAGTTACCAGGGCACCCATGTTAATCCTGACGCGCCCTTTGTGGCACCGATGATTCGGGTTGCACCCGGCGACACCATTCGCGCTACGCTCTCCAATCAGCTGCCCGCTGATCCTTCCTGTTACGATCATGAACAACCGGTCAACAAGCCGCACTGTTTTAACGGCACCAATATGCACACCCACGGTTTATGGATCAATCCCGCCGGCAACAGCGATAACGTACTGATTTCGATCAACCCCGGCGTGGATTTTCAATATGAATACAACATTCCCCTGGATCATCCCGCCGGCACCTTCTGGTATCACCCCCACCGCCACGGCTCAACCGCGTTGCAAGTGGGCAGTGGCATGGCCGGCGCGCTGATTATTGACGGCAAGCGCCTACCCACAACAACGGCTCAAGGGGACATTGATACACTCCTGCAGCCAACACCTAAACAATCGTTCAAGGAACGTGTACTCCTGTTCCAGCAAATCCAATACGCCTGCTACACCAAAGGCGAGAATCCGGTTGTGAAAAAAAATGCAGACGGCACCTATCGCTGCGATCCGGATGATGTCGGCGTGGTAGAAAGTTATGCAAATTTCAGCGGTAAAGCCTGGGGACAATCCGGCCGTTACACCAGCATCAACGGCGAGATCCAGCCAGGCTTTTACGACGCAAAAGCCGGACAGGTTGAACGTTGGCGAATAATTCATGGCGGCGTGCGCGACAGCATTAACCTGCAATTTCGTCGCATGAAAGCTGATGTCAGTATTCCCCAACAATTTACGGCAGAACAGCACGAAGACTTCATCACCAAAAACTGTAATGGCGAACAGATACCGCAACATATTATTGCCGCCGACGGCCTCACCACCGCCACCCTGCGGGCAACGGAATCTCTGGTATTCCAACCCGGTTACCGATGGGACTCATTGATGCTGTTTCCCGAAGCCGGTCAATATTGTGTCATTGATGCGGCCGCAGCAGCCTCTGCCAATGTCGACCAGACACCGTCCTCACGCAAACTGTTAGGCATTGTTCATGTGGCAGCCGGCAAGGACAGTGATGCTTCCATCCAACAGCAATTGCAGGTTGCACTCATCGAAGCGGCGAAAGAACATTACTCACCAGAGGTTGCCAGGCTGGTGGTAGATGACCTGAAAAAAAATCGGCTGACAAAATTTGTTCCGCATAAGGATCTACCGCCCACACCCAACAAACAGACCTTATTTTTTAATATGACCTCAACGGATTTTTTAATCGACGATGAAATTTATGAGCCGGGCGTCATCAATCGCACATTGATCCTCGGCAATATTGATGAATGGACGCTCACCTCAAAATCCGGCAGCCACCCTTATCACATCCACGTTAATCCCTTTCAGGTTATTGCTGTGCTCGACCCCAACGGTAAAGATGTGAGCGGGCCGGACGCGGTAGACGACTTCGACACCAGCGGCGCCCCGGACCCGCAGTATCGCGGCATGAAAGGCACCTTCAAGGATACGGTGTGGGTCAAGAATGTCGGCGGCAAGACCTATCAGGTGATCGTGCGTACCCATTACCAGCGCTACATCGGTGATTTTGTCTTGCATTGTCATATTCTGGACCATGAAGACCAGGGCATGATGCAGAACGTGCGGATCGCACTGCCGGACGGGCGCGGCGGCGCGGCAGCCGGACATCATTGATCTTCACCGGCGAGCCATCTTCCCCCAAGATGGCTCGCTTCATGTCAGGCTGTCTTAACGCGCCCGCTTCTCGGTATAATGCGCGCTTTTTGCGGTCGACCCCATGGCACTTACATCCATCATTTCCCATCACCTGTTGCGCCACTCTCCCACCACCGGCGTGAACCTTCATGCACGATCAGAGGTATTTGCCGCAAACGGCAAGCTGGAAGATCTGGTGTACGAATTAAAGTCCAACTTTATTCGCAAAAGCGGTAAGAGTTACGGCCGCTTTTCCAGCGAAACCAGTGAGTTTCCCTTCTCTGCGTGGTTAAAAGAATACCGCGCCGAGCGTTTGGGTTTTGCCAGTTTTACGCAGAAGGCAGCGGAGCACTTCAAACTGGAATTGGAAAAAACCGAATGCCTGATTGATGCCTATGTCTTTTTTGTTGAAGAAAAGATTGAAGCGGGCGAATTTTTGTACGTGTTTATGGCAGAGCACCTACACGGCTCTTATCTGGATGCCGAGCTCGCGCTGGATGACTCTCGCTATCTCGACACCCAGGGTTTTGCACTGGCCGCCAAGATTGATTTATCGGATTGGGATGCGGGCCATTCAGCCACCTATTTATCTTTACTGCGTTCGCGCGGCGAAAAAGAACTATCCGATGCCTTCGCCAACCTGGTTGGCTTTAGCGATAAATACGACATCAAAAACGATACCGCGCAATTCCTGCAAATTGTCGATGATTACGCACAGGAGATGGACGAACAGGCCGCGCGGGTGACACGCACAAAAGTGGTGGATTATTGTCTGGAGCAAAATAAAGCCGGCAAGGCGGTGGTGATTGCGGATTTATCGCAAACGCTTGCCAGCGAAATCAAAACCCATGAGCCGGAACATTTCTCACGGTTTGTGCAGGAAAAACAGCCGGAGAAGAAAGCGGAATTTATTCCGGACAGCAGCCAGATTCGCAATTATGTGCGTATCAGCGGGCGTAATGATTCGTTGAGCATGAGTTTCGCGTCGGAGTGTTTGGGTAAGGAGATTGTGTACGATGCGGAGCAGGATGTATTGACGATTAAAAATATTCCGCCGGCACTTAAGGCAAAATTACTAAAGCATATGAAGGGGGAGTGATCACCTCGATTTTTTCGAAGGGGTTTAAGAACCTAGGTCGTTCTTGAAAGTACTTTGTAGTACGTTTGTCATTAGGCTTTTGGTTTCGAAAACGCATAAATACATCCCTGTAGCTCCTTCAAGTCGTCCCTGACTTGAAGGTTTCGAAACCAAAAGCCTAACGCCAAACTCGGATCGCGCGTCGCGTCGGTCGAGTGTGGCGTGTCAGTTTTGTCTATTCTGCTAACCGCGTTGGCATATCCAGTAAGACCGTATACTCCCGTTGTAAGCGACCGGTCGGCCAGCGGGCTTCGAGAATAAATTCAAGGTAGGGTTCGGTGATGGGGCGCGGTGAAGTTATTAATACCACTCGCCGATTTAGATCTACCGTGAATTTGAAATCGCTATAAAAGAAAAAGTGTTCCAGTTTGCGTTGTGTAAATTCCTCAATAGAAGCAAAACTCACCAGAATTTCTTCCGCGCTGATACTACCCAGATTGGTTAATGCGACCTCCGCTTTAAACGGCTCGTTGAGTGTTGATTGCAGTTTCAATTCACCCAGGCCAACCGCCGCCGCTTGCGTGGCCCATAGGCACAAGATCGCGCCCAGGATTGATACCCATTTGTTTTGTTTTTTCATCATGCCAACCTTTTGGGATATAAGGACAGAAACTGAACTGCATTGATTCTAGACCAAGGTTTGCAACAGCGTAGCGACGGACTCCACGGATTCAGATTTTATTGTGTCGCCGTGCGGATGGCTTGACTATTCGTTACCAGGCAGAAAACTTTTGTGCGAGTTTTTCCTGTCGGAAATGCGCCACAATAAAATCAACAAATACGCGCGTCTTGGCGGGTAACATCTTTGCGCTGGCAAAGTAAATGGATACAGGGCCTGCGTCATAACACCACTGCGGTAGTAGCCGTATCAGTTGGCCTTGCTGAAGATACGGCAGCGCGTGGGAGTGCGGCACCAGCCCTACGCCCAGACCCGACGCGGCTGCCTGGCAGATCGCTTCCGGATCATTGAGGATCACCCGTGGTCGGGGCTCTACCACCACCAGTTCGCCAGTGATGGTCTGCAAATGCCAGGGCTGGATTCGACCGGTGTTGGACGAGCGACGCATGATGCCGTCCCACCCAAGCAAGTCCTGGGGTACGACTGGAAGGGGTTTATTTGCCAGAAAACCGGGAGAGGCTACCGTTACTAATTGCGCCCTTGCCAACTCGCGGGCCACAACGCCGGGAGCCAGATCAATACCGCCGCCGATTGCTGCATCCAGCCCTTCGTTGACTAAATCCACCTGGCGATTTTCAAAACGCCAGTCCGGTTGGATGTCCGGATACTGCTCCATAAACCGGGCGAGCAAAGGCAGTATGTACTGCTGACCAAACGCGAAGGCGAGGCTCACCCGTAATACACCTGCCGGTTTGTCGCGCTGCCGACTGGCGTTGGCCACCGCCGCCTGAACACTATTCAGGCCGTCACTGACCTCCAGCAAAAAACTTTCCCCGGCCTCGGTCAACGTCAGTCTGCGGGTACTGCGATGGAATAACCGCACGCCTAACGCGCGCTCCAGCATGGCCACGTTTTTGCTCACCCCTGCCGGGGTTAAACCCAGCAGCCTGGCTGCCGCTGAAAAGCTGCCGGTCTCCGCGCTTCTGACAAAGGATTCAATTCTCGCCAAGCTTTCCATTCCATTCGCCTTTAACTTTTGGTTGAAAAAGTTTTCCCTAATTACCCGCTACTTGTAAAGCAATAAAATCCTCACACTGGCTCCACACGTTGTTACTGAAACCGGGTTCACGACACCCACGGGTGGCTGGCCCATCTTTACGGAGCAAACATCATGAAACTGAATGGAAAAGTAGCCCTGGTTACGGGCGGATCACGGGGCATCGGTGCCGCTATTGCCAAACGTTTGGCTCGGGAGGGCGCCCAGGTGGCGATTACCTGGTCCACCAACCCTGACAAAGCAACTGAGGTTGTAGAGAGCATCAAGGCGGCAGGTGGTCATGCCATAGCCATACAAGCCGACAGTGCGAACCCTGCCGATATCCGGCGCGCCGTCGCCAGTGTCGTCGAGCAGGAAGGTGGATTGGATATCCTGATCAATAACGCTGGCGTTGCCACGATGGTGCCGGTCGAGGAATTCCAGGAGGCCGATTTTGATCGGTTAATGGCGGTGAATGTGAAGGGCGTTTACGTTGCGACGCAGGAAGCCTTGCGCCATCTGAAAGCCGGAGGCCGCATTATTAATATTGGCAGCATCAACGCTGAGGTGGTGCCTTTTCCCGGTATGGCAGTCTACGCCATGAGCAAAGCAGCTATTGCGACCTTCACCCGCGGTCTGGCGCGCGAAGTGGGTGCGCGGGGCATTACGGTTAACAACATCCAACCCGGTCCGGTGAATACCGACATGAATCCGGCCGACTCGGATTTTGCGGAAACATTGCGCGGGCTTATGGCTGTCCCACGGTACGGCTCAGCCGAGGAGATCGCCGGCCTTGCCGCGTATTTGGCCAGCGACGAATCTGCCTTTGTCACAGGTGCCAGCTGGAATATCGATGGGGGTTTTGCTTTATAACACCCTCATTTCGGCGGCGACAAAGGCGATTTCAACCCGCATCGCCGGGTTTAATAATTCCACTTTCAAACACGCGCGCGAAGGCGCGCAGCCGGCGGGCAACCAGGCTTCCCACTCGCGGTTTAGCACGGGCACGTCGGCGATATCGGTGATGTAGATGGTGGCGGAGATCAAGCGGGATTTATCGCTCTGGCATTGCGCCAGAGTGGCTTCGGCCTGTGCAAAAATCTGCCGGACCTGCGCGGCCATATCCACGGCGGTGTCTTCGGGGACTTCGACAAAATGAATCAGGCCGTTGTAAATCGTCGCGTCGGACCAGCGTGGAGTTGGGTTTATGCGTTGGATATTCATGAGGGTTCCCGTGGGATTTAAAAATGTGGGGGCGAATCTTAACGGAGTTGGGGTGAGTGATGGGATATTAATCGGTGGAGAGGGTGTCGGATTACGCCGCTGCGCGGCTAATGCGACCTACGTATTCTTTAAAAAATGTTGGGGTCAATGCACCAGGCATCTTCCCCCAACCAAGCGTCCAAACAACCTTTACCCGCAGCGGTTTAAATCAAATCATCAATACGAATCGGCAAACGGCGAATGCGTTTGCCAGTTGCGTGGAACACGGCATTGGCCACCGCCGCGTCCATCCCGACATTGCCCAATTCACCTACGCCCTTCACGCCGATTGGTCCGAGGGTGTCGTCCACTTCCGGCACCAGGATGATGTCCACTTTGCCGATATCCGCATTGGCGGAGATCAGGTATTCCCCGAGGTTGTCATTCACGTAACGGGCGTGGTGCGGGTCCAGCTCCAGCTTCTCGTGCAGGGCCGAGCTGATACCCCAGATCACACCGCCCATCAATTGGCTGCGAGCGGTGCGTTCATTGATGATCCGGCCGGCAGCGAAGGCGCTCACACTGCGGCGCATGCGAATCTCGCGCGTCAGCCGGTGGATAGCAACTTCCACAAAATGCGCACCGAAGGAATATGCCGTGCGCCCTTCCATCCAGGCGCCGCCACCGCCTTGCACGCGCCCCTGATAGAGCGCGGTCATCGCCTCCTGCTTAGCGCCCGGCGGCAGCCATTGGCCCAGTTCTTCAATGGAACCCAGGCCCGCTGCGGCCAATACATCCAGAATATTGCCCGGCTTGTCGCCGAGCTTGTGGCGAATGGCGGTGCACGCCGCCGTGATGGCTGAACCGATCACACCCGTGGTCATGGAGCCACCCGAGTAAGGCGCGGGTGGCAGGCGGCTATCGCCCAGCTCCACCGTCACCGCCGACACCGGTACCGCCAGCGCCTCCGCCGCCATCTGCGCGAACACGGTATACGCGCCGGTACCCATATCGTGGCTGGCGACGCTGACCTGCACCTTGCCGTGCTGGCTGATACTCACCCGCGCCGTTCCCGGCCCGAAATAAGTGGGGTACAAGGTGGACGCACACCCCCAGCCCAACTGCCAATCCCCCTCGCGCATCTGTCCCGGACGCGGATCGCGGTTGCGCCAGCCAAATTGCTCTGCCGCCTGGCGGTAACATTCCGTCAGCGAACGACTGGTAAAGGGATACCCACTCACCGGATCAACTTTCGGTTCATTGCGTAACCGCAGCTCCACCGGGTCCATCTCCAATTTGTAGGCCAGTTCGTCCATGGCGCATTCAATAGGAAAAACAAACGGCACTTCCGGTGGCGAACGCATGGCGGCGGGCGTTGCGCGATCCACCTCCGTAACATTCAAACGGGTTTCAATATTGGGACACTCATAGAGCCGCGCGGTATTGTGGCTGCCGTTCATGGAAACCAGATCGTGACGCGAGGTGGATTCCCAGCTCTCGTGGCGGTAGGCGCTCAAGGCGCCGCTTTCACTGGCGGCCAGCACCAGGCGGTGGCGCGTCTCAGCGCGGTGGCCAATGGTAATAAACCCCTGGCTGCGCGTATCGGTGGAACGGATCGGGCGTTTTAATTCTTTAGCGGCCAGAGCAGCCAGCGCCATGCGCGGTGTTAATGCGCCCTTGCCGCCAAAACCACCGCCCACGTAGGGACTACGGATGATGACATCTTCCGGATTCAAGCCGAACTGCTCCGCCAAGCCATACTGTTTGACGCCCAGCCACTGACTGGGCTCATGAAAGATCAGCTTGCCCTCCTCCCAGTAGCACGTGGAGGAATACAACTCCATGGCCGCGTGAACCTGCCCCGAGGTTTCATACTCCGCCTCTACCACGTGCGCCGCCGTGCGCAACGCGCCAGTCACATCGCCCTTGGTGATATCACCCTTGCCGCCGCCGGCTTCTTCAACGGTCAAGCTGCAGCCATGGGGTGAGCCAAAGCTGGCAGCGGCGGGCTCAATGACGTATTCCACGATGATGCGGTGCGCCGCTTCCCGCGCGGTTTCCGCCGTCTCGGCCACCACAAAGCCGATGATCTGCCCGGCGTAGGCAATCTGGTCGCTTTGCAGCGGGAAAAAAGCCGAGGGGCCGTAGCCCCCTTTGCCCTGGGAGGTCGTAGGTTTGAATTTGCCTTTGACGTCCTGCCAAGTATAAACGGCGAGGACGCCCGGCAGCGCCCTGGCGGCTTTGATGTCCATCCTGGCGATACGTCCGCGAGCTATCCGGCTGGTGACCAGATGCCCATACGCCAGGTTTTTCACCGGCAGATCTTCTGCATAGGGCGTTTTACCCGTGACTTTCAGGCGCCCCTCGATACGCGGCAAGGGCGCACCAATAAGCGGTTTGACTGAATCAGCGGACATGGGCTAGACCTCCATGGCGTGGGCTTGCAACAAGGCACGGGTGAGGGTCTGTACGCCCAGCGCCACCTTGAAACCGTTGTCGGATAATGGGCGGCTTTCAGCAAAAGCGACACGGCTGGCGGCCTCGGCGGTGGCCTCATCAAGACGTTTGCCGATCAGGAATTGCTCAGCCCGGCTCGCCCGCCAAGGCATGCTCGCCACACCGCCCAGGGCGATACGCACCTCACCCACACGGTCACGATCCAGCCTCAGCGCAACCGCTGCCGATGTCAGGGCGAAGGCAAAACTGCTACGGTCCCGCACCTTCACATAACAGGAACGGCGGGTATGGGCACCGACAGGAAGATGAATCGCACTGATCAGCTCCGCCGGTTGCAATTGCGGTTTACCCGGATAGGGATCGACACCATACAAGTCAGCCACGGCGAGCTGCCGCTGCCCCGTCGGCCCATGGACTGTCAGTTGGGCATCCAGCGCAATCAGAGCTTGCGCCAGATCACCGGGATAGGTCGCCACGCAGATGTTATTCCCACCCAGCAATGCATGTTGGCGGTTCGCGCCCACCAGCGCTGCACACCCGGAACCGGGATTGCGGCGGTTGCAGGCCTCCCAGGCAGTATCGCGATAGTAGGGACAACGGGTTTCCTGCAAGAGGTTGCCGCCCAGCGACGCCATATTGCGAATCTGCTGGCTGGCCGCCTGCGCCAGCGACTCGGCTATAACCGGTGCGTGGCGACGCACCACCGGGTCCCGCACGACTTCAGCCATGGATGCAAAGGCGTTCAGACGCAAGCGGCCGTCGTGCACGCCTGCTGGCGCGACATTGGTGGTCCGCAGATTACCGAGGTCAATAACCACTAGCGGGTTGAGAACTTCCAGACGCATCAGATCCACCAAGGTGGTACCGCCGGCGAGGTAACGGACCGCCTGAGCGCGCTGGTGTGCTTCATTGGCCAGTTGTACCGCTTCATCCACTGTGTTTATTCGAAAATGATGGAAAGGTTGCATCCTCAGTCCTCCATCATGCTGGCAGCATCCGCGATGGCGGCCACGATATTGGGATAGGCCGCGCAGCGACACAGGTTGCCACTCATGGCCTCGCGGATAGATTCAGGTGATGTGGCCAGGCCGCTCTCGATACACTGCAATCCGGCCATAATCTGGCCCGATGTGCAGTAGCCGCACTGGAAGGCATCGTGCATGATAAACGCCGCCTGCAGCGGATGAAGTTCCGTATCGTTCGGTGCCAGGCCTTCAATGGTACGGATGGTCTGCCCTTGGGCAGTCACGGCCAGGGTCAGGCAGGAGGCCACCGTCTGGCCATTGATCATCACCGTACAGGCGCCACACTGGCCGTGATCACAGCCTTTCTTGGTGCCGGTCAGCTGCAAGTGTTCGCGCAGGGTATCCAACAGACTGGTACGGACATCCACCTTCATTTCATAGGTGCGTTGGTTAACCCGCAGAGTGATGGGCACAGGCGCGCGTGCATCCAGCGGTTTAGCTTGATCCGGCGCTTTGGCCAGGGCTCCTTGCCCGGCGATAAGGGCCGCACCCCCGGCAGACGCGCGAAAAGAAGCGCGAAAGAAGCTTCGGCGACTTAAAGACACGGGTTCATTTTCATTATCTGACATGCGTAACACCTCCGGCAGAAACAGAAGTGTCGCTATTACAACGGTGAGCAAAGCCCCGCCGCCACTGGCTTGGGACAATTGACGGGATGGAGGGACGAATTAGTCCGAACAGGCCCTCATTACGTCGAACTGATCCAGGGCTTCCTTGAATTTGCGCCCGATGTTTAACTCCCGTCCACTGCGTAAACGGACCAGGTCATTGCCGGACGATTGGCGTTTGATGCGCTCGATGGCGTGGATATTGACGATATGAGAACGGTGGATACGGACAAAATCAGCGGGTGGTAAGAGCGCCTGTACATCGCTCATGGTCATACGCAGCAAATAAGGTTGGTCGCCGTCCGCAAATAACTCCACATAATTGCGCGCGGCCACGACACATTCGAGCTTATTGATTTGTAACAGACACTGATCATTACCTTTACTGACCAGGATCACCGAGGGATAAGTGGCTTTGCTCTCTGGCTTACCATCAGCCGGCGACTCAAGCAGCGCAGGTGCCGATGACGTGGACGCCTGGGCGGTCAGCGATTTCAGCAGGTAGATATGCCACAAGGACAACACCACCGCCACCGCCGCAATGTAACGCGGCACAAAGATCATCGCGCTCTCGACGGCGCTCCGCGTATCGGTAAGCACATCAACACTGACACGAAAGGACACCGTTGCTACAAGGATGATGGAGCCGAGGCGCAAGTAGTTAGCCAGGCTGCCGTTGATATTACGGCGCAGGCTTTTAAACACCAGCGGCGTTATCAACAACCATACTATCCATTCACGCACCGCCCAGACCAACGAGCCGATAAAGTCCGGTGGCGTGGGCATCAACAAGGCTTGATAGAGAGTGCAATAACAACTGAGCACCACCATGTAACCGCCCCACCCCACCACCGACGCACTGATCTCGCGGCGCTGTAAACCGAGCGGAACGTAATTGAAAAGTGATATAGGGTTAGCCATAACAGATCCAGGCCATTGGCGTTCACTGATAAGACGAAATGTCCGAAATTCTATTCCTCTCTATCCCTGAGTCAACTGACATCACATGCCAATATACGCCGGGCCACTCCCTCCCTCCGGCGTTTTCCATACAATATTCTGCTTGGGATCTTTGATGTCGCAGGTTTTGCAGTGGATGCAGTTTTGCGCATTGATCTGCAAACGCGGCCCGGTATCGCCGGTGAGAATTTCATAAACGCCCGCCGGACAATAGCGTTGTTCTGGCGCATCAAAGGTCGGCAAATTGTAAGCCACAGGGATGGTGTCATCTTTTAAGGTGAGATGATTGGGCTGGTTGTCTTCGTGGCTGATATTGGATAGCGCAATGGAAGACAAGCGATCAAAGGTCAGTTTTCCGTCCGGCTTGTCATAGTGAATCGGTTGCGCCTGCTGAACGGTTTGCAAACTTTCGTTGTCGGGATTTTTATGGCGCAAGGTCCAGGGCAAACGCAAGCCCAGGCTGGCGAGCCACATATCCATACCGGCGTATAACATACCGCCCCAGGTGCCGAATTTACTCAGCGCCGGTTTTACATTGCGAACTTTATCCAGATCTTTATAAGCCCAGGATGTTTTGAAGTCGTCGGCATACTGCACCAATTCATCTTGCGCACGATCACTCGCAATCGCCACCAGCGCCGCATCGGCGGCGAGCATGCCGGATTTCATCGCGTTGTGTGACCCTTTGATACGCGGCACGTTAACCATGCCCGCCGCACAACCGATCAAGGCACCGCCGGGAAACACCAGTTTCGGCAGCGATTGAATACCGCCCTCGGAAATCGCACGGGCGCCATAGGCAATACGTTCACCACCATTTAATAAATCGCGCACCAGCGGGTGGGTTTTAAAACGCTGGAATTCATCGAAGGGTGAAAGGTATGGATTGCTGTAATTCAAATGCACCACGAAACCAACGGCCACCTGATTCTCTGCCTGGTGATAGATAAAACCGCCACCGCCGGTGTCTTTGTCCAACGGCCAGCCCAGGGTATGGGTCACCGAACCCGGGC
This sequence comes from Cellvibrio sp. ARAG 10.3, assembly GCF_051846955.1. Lineage (NCBI taxonomy): Bacteria > Pseudomonadati > Pseudomonadota > Gammaproteobacteria > Cellvibrionales > Cellvibrionaceae > Cellvibrio > Cellvibrio sp. ARAG 10.3. Next base: position 29,102 of record NZ_JBPYCU010000019.1, on the reverse strand, counting down.
GATATTTTTCCGGCGCAATCTGCCAGATTTCCTTAAAGCCCAAACCGTAATGTTGATGCTGTGCATCAGCGCGCAGATTGAAACGCGTTTCCAGTTCCCGCGTCAGCGAACCGCGTGCGCCCTCGGCAAATAACGTGTAACGCGCATGCAATTCCATACCCGGTGTGTATTCCGGTTTATGCTGACCATCTTTGGCAATGCCCATATCGCCGGTGGCAACACCTTTCACGGCACCTTGCTCGTCATAGAGCACTTCGGCGGCAGCAAAACCGGGATAAATTTCTACTCCCAGGGCTTCGGCTTGTTCGCCTAACCACTGACACACCTTACCAAGGCTGATGATGTAGGTGTTTTTATTGTGCATTAACGGCGGCAATAAGAAATGCGGAATCGCGCGGGATTTTTTTTCATCGAGGACAACAAAATTATCGGTGGTTACCGGGGCATAAACCGGCGCGCCCTGCGTCTGCCAATCGGGTATTAATTCATTCAAGGCAACCGGATCAATCACGGCGCCGGAAAGAATATGCATGCCCACCGCCGAGGCTTTTTCCAGCACACACACGCTGACCTCCCGCTGTTGTGCAGCAGCTTGCTGCTTCAGGCGGATGGCCGCCGCTAACCCGGAAGGACCTGCGCCCACGATAACCACGTCGTACTGCATGCTGTCACGTTGCATGAATGTTTCCTTATTTAATTATCTGGAAATTTAATTATCCCGAATGTTAACGATATTCCATCGGTCGGCCATCGGGGCGCTTCATCACAATTTCATCACTGCGCGCTGCACCCTGGGCAACTTCGCGACATAACTGTAAGAAGGCTTCGATACCGGCGGTGCGAAATTTCTGACGGTGTAACACAAAATTAAATTGCCGTTTCAGGTCCAGGCCGGGGATATCCAATGGCACCAGACTGCCGCGTCGAAACGCATCCTTTAAGGCCAAACGCGAAATACAACCAATGCCCATACCCGCCTCCACCGCGCGCTTGATCGCCTCGGTGTGTTCCAGCTCCAGGCGAATATCCAGCTTGGTCAGTACATGCCGAAACGCCGCGTCGAACACTTGCCGGGTACCGGAGCCGGCTTCGCGCAAGATCCAGGCTTCTCTGGTGACCTCATCCAGCGTCACTTGGTTTCGCCCGGCCAGCGGGTGGTCCGGTGCAGCAAAGATCACCAGTTCATCATCTACCCAGGGCGTAATGTCCAGGTCGGGATGCTGGCTGTCGCCTTCGATTAAACCAAAGTCGAGTTTCAAGTGAGCCACTTGCTCCACCACCATGGCCGTATTGTGCACCTCAAGTTTGACCCGCGTGCCAGGATGGCGGTGCATATATTCCCCGATCAGCATAGTCGCCAGATAGTTGCCCACCGTCAGGGTGGCCCCGATCCGCAACGACCCCAGGCCGCTACCGCCCGCCAGCATGGATTCCAGCTGCTCAGCCCGATCCAGCAGTTCAATGGCTTGGGGCAGGATCTGCCGCCCCCGTTCATTGAGCTGCAAGCGTTTGCCGTGACGGTCAAACAAGCGCGTATCAAACTGCTTTTCCAGTTCGGACAAGGCCATACTGGTGGCGGACTGGGACAGGGATAATGCCTCCGCGGCCCGGGAGACGCTTTCCTGACGACCGATGGCGACGAAAACTTCCAATTGGCGAAGTGAGTATTTCATATCAGTATTATTGACTAAGGATATAAATATAATCAACTTATCAGATAAACATTGTCTCTTTATAATGGTCACAAACTGGCCGCTGCTGTAACCCTGCGGCCGTTAAACCAGAGAGGATCAACCATGAAGGTGGTAGTCAGTATCAAGCGCGTCGTGGATCACAACATCCGTGTTCGCCCCAAAGCGGACGGTTCGGATGTGGACACCGCAACCCTCAAGATGAGTATCAACCCCTTTGATGAACATGCGGTTGAAGAAGCGGTGCGGCTGAAAGAAGCCGGGCTGGTCAGCGAAATTGTGGCCGTCACCATTGGCACCACCCAGCATCAGGATGTGTTGCGTCACGCCCTGGCCATGGGGGCGGACCGCGCCATTCTGATTGAGGGCGATGCGGACCTGTCATCCCGCGCTACGGCGAAAGTCCTGCTGGAAATTGCCAAACGCGAGCAACCGGATCTGTTCCTGCTGGGCAAACAGGCGATTGATGCCGATGCCGCTGAAACCGGGCAGATGTTAGCGGCCTTGTGGAATGTCGGCCAAGGCACCTTCGCGTCGAAGATCGTCCTTAGCGATAACAAGGCGCTCGTCACCCGCGAAGTCGACGGTGGTCAGGAAACCGTGGAATTGGCCTTGCCTGCCGTGGTGACCGCCGACTTGCGCCTTAACGAGCCGCGCTATTTGAAATTACCCAACCTGATGCAAGCGAAGAAAAAGCCCCTGGAAACCCTGCCCATTGCGGAGCTCGGCGTAGACACCAGCAGTCAATTGCAGTTAGTCAAAGTGGAAGAACCACCAGCACGCTCACCCGGCGTCAAGGTTGCCAGCGTGCAGGAACTGATCGATAAATTGCGTCACGACGCGAGGATTTCATTATGAGTACGTTAATCATCGCCGAATACGATCAACAACGTTTGCGTGCCTCCACGCGCTCAGCCATCACCGCTGCGGCGGTGTTAGGTGATGCCATTGACGTGTTGATCGCCGGAGAAAATGTGGGCGCTGTTGCCGAACAAATTGCGCGGCTGAACGGTGTCAGGCGTGTTCGCGTTGCCGATGACGCGCGCTATGCCAATCCCCTGGCCGAAAATCTTGCGCCGCTGATTGTGAGTATCGCCAACGACTATCAGGCCATCATCAGCGCGGCGACCAGCTTCGGTAAAAATCTGTTGCCGCGCGTAGCCGCGCTGTTGGATGTCGATATGGTGTCAGAAGTCACCGCCATCATCGACAGCAACACCTATGTACGCCCGATTTACGCGGGGCATTTAAACGCGACTGTGCGTAACGAAGCGGCGGTTAAAATTTTTACCATTCGCGCAACGGCGTTTGAACCGGCAATCGAGGGTGACAATACAGCAGCGATTGAGACGCTCGCAGCGACAGAAGCCACATCCCTGGCGCACTGGGTCGGCAGCGCAATTCAACGAAGCGAACGGCCCGAATTGAGTACCGCAAGCGTGGTTGTCAGCGGCGGGCGCTCATTGGGCAGCGCGGAAAAATTCCAGCAATTGTTAACGCCCCTGGCCACCAAACTGAACGCCGCCATTGGCGCAACCCGCGCCGCCGTCGACGCTGGTATTGCACCTAATGAGTATCAAGTCGGCCAAACGGGAACCGTCGTCGCACCGGATTTGTATATTGCCGTCGGCGTATCCGGCGCAACTCAACATATCGCCGGTATTAAAGACAGCCGCGTGATCGTGGCCATCAACCACGACCCGGACGCGCAGATTTTCCAGTGGGCCGATTACGGTTTGGTAGCCGACCTGTTCGACTCCGTCACCGAACTGGAAAAATCCCTGCTCCACTAATTAACCGTAGGTCGGATTAGCCAAAGGCGTAATCCGACACCAACCTTATTCACACCACATAGACCCAAAGGACCACCCACACAATGGCAGCCGTTGAACCGGAAAAAGTTTTAAGCGTTCACCACTGGAACGAATCACTGTTCAGTTTCACCACCACACGCAGCGACTCATTGCGCTTTGAAAGCGGCCAATTTGTGATGATCGGTTTGCAGGTAGACGGACGCCCACTCCTGCGTGCCTACAGTATTGCCAGCGCCACCTACGACGAACACCTGGAATTTTTTAGCATCAAGGTTCCCAACGGTCCCCTGACTTCACGTCTGCAACACCTGAAGGTAGGTGATGAGCTATTGGTAGGCCGCAAACCCACCGGCTCATTGTTATTAACAGATTTAAAACCCGGCAAGCATTTATATTTTTTAAGCACCGGCACCGGGCTCGCACCTTTTTTAAGTTTGATTCGCGATCCGGAAGCCTACGCACAGTACGAAAAAATTATCCTGGTGCACGGCGTGCGTACGGTCAGTGAACTGGCTTATGCAGATTTCATCACCAAAGAACTGCCCGAGCATGAATACCTCGGCGAGGACGTGCGCGAGAAATTAATCTACTACCCCACCGTTACCCGCGAACCCTTTCGCAATCAAGGGCGCTTAACCGATTTGATTAACAGCGGAAAATTATTTGACGATATCGGTTTACCGCCGCTCAACCCGGAAACGGATCGCGCCATGCTGTGCGGTAGCCCTGCCATGCTAACCGACACCTGCGCGCTGCTGGACGCGCGCGGCTTTGCTATTTCTCCACGTATTGGTGAAGCTGGCGACTACGTCATTGAACGAGCGTTTGTGGAAAAATAATGAGCCGAAATCCATAAAATCTGTGCAATAAAAAACCCCGACCGACAGTCGGGGTTTTTTATTGCACACTTCAGGACCAATGGCAGCCGGTCGATTGTTGCGCTTTAGTAATTCGTAATACCGGAGGATGTACAGCTGGCCCAGTTTCCAATACATATAGATCCGGCATTTCTCAACCGGCTGTTGGTGATCCGCGCCTCACTGTTTGGGCTGTCGCTACGGAAGATACCTTCACCCATATTGGAAATCTGACAACGATCTACACTCACCACTGTCCTGAATGTGGTCCCGCCATTCTGCCGCAAAAATTTACCCATGTTATCGACAACACAGTTGGAGACATTCAAAGTCGATGCAGCATTCACTTGAATAAATTTATCTTCCCCGTTGTAACCGGAGATATTGCGCACATTCACCGTGCCGGATGATTTGATGGTCATCGCATCCTCACCGACGTTGGTCCAGCGAATATTTTCCAGGGTGCCGCCGTTATAAACGTGAATACCATCAACACCGTTATTGCCGATGATGACATTACGCAAGGTCGCACCATTCTCAACACGGAATGCAGGTTGTTGGCTTTCGCTTTGTCCACCATCACCCAAAGCAGATGTGGGATTGAATGTTCGGCAACCACCATCGTAAGTGCCACTGGTTACACGGATCGTGGAAGACACCGACGTGCTGCCAGTGGAGTTACAGGTTGCACCCGTGATACTGCCGTTATTACCACCGCCATTGGTAGACACCGGATTGAAACGCCATAACTGGCTGGCGCCGCCCCAATATGTCCAGAGACGGATATCGCCGCCATCAGCCGCATTAAATTCAAATACCTCCAACGCTTTGGCAGAAAAACGCGAGGTAATCGCAAAGGTATTATTACCCACATTGTCGATGGCCCAATGCTGGTTTTGGCCATTCAACCAGGTCCACTGACGCGCATCGGCGCCATCATTGCTATTCCATTCATATACATCGATTGACTTACCACTGTGCGCAGCACGAATTGAATAGTAGCCATTACCGAGGTTGGTAACATCCCACTGCTGATTAGTTCCGCCACCGTAAGTCCACTGAATAATGTTGGCGCCGTCATCCTGACTCCGGTTACTCACGTCCATTGCTTTACCGCTAAATTGGTTGATGATGACGTAGCGCCCATTAGCAATCTGAGCGAAAGATGGCGAGGCCAGGATGGCCAGCGCGGCGAACAACAGGGCTTTATTGCAAAACGTTTTAATTGACATACACATTCTCCATGGTTTGATTTTTATAATGTGCGGAAATAGTTGATACAGCCCGGCTTAAGACGCCATCAAATACTTAACGCAGGGGTTTGCTGCCATTGAACCTGGGGAGAATGTTAACAAGAAAAAATCGCAGTTCTGTAATAATATATTATAAATGTGACGATGTTTTGCGGGTTATTGCGGATCGCAATTACTCCGCTTGTAAAAATCCAATCATTTATATATCAGTTGAAAAAGAAGGGACTTTTGTTACAGAAGTGGAGATCACAATAACCGGAGCGAGGCTCCGGTTATTGTGGGTCATATGCAGTGCCAGTGCGTTGTCGGCCCGCTGTGTATAGTTTTTTATTATCAAAACCATGCGCTTATTCAATTAGCCCTATCATCGTCAACTCCTTAATCTGTGCCCGTCAAATCAATTCCCCCACAGAAATCAGGAGTATCTCTATGACGACAATTAATTCCGAAATCAAACCCTTTAGCGCTCAGGCTTATCACCAAGGCAAATTCGTTCACCTGACCGAAGCGGATCTGAAGGGTAAATGGTCAGTGGTATTTTTCTATCCCGCTGACTTCACTTTCGTGTGTCCCACCGAACTGGGTGACCTGGCTGACAACTATGCCGAGTTCCAAAAAATGGGCGTGGAAATTTATTCCGTGTCCACCGACACCCACTTTACCCACAAAGCCTGGCACGACAGCTCCGAAACCATCGGCAAGATTCAGTACCCGATGATCGGCGACCCGACTGGCACAATCACGCGCAACTTCGGTGTGATGATTGAAGCAGAAGGTCTGGCGGATCGCGGCACCTTTGTGATCGATCCGGAGGGCAAGATTCAGATTATTGAAATCAATGCTGGCGGTATCGGCCGCGACGCATCTGAATTGCTGCGCAAAGTAAAAGCCGCTCAGTATGTTGCTGCTCACCCCGGTGAAGTGTGCCCGGCCAAGTGGAAAGAAGGTGATGCGACTTTGGCTCCGTCACTGGATCTGGTTGGTAAAATCTAAATCATTCTTTGAAAAAACGTTACACGGAACTGCAACACAATTGCACTTGAAAAAAGCCCGCCCACAAAGCGGGCTTCAAAAAAATTAAACGGAGATCACCATGCTCGACTCGACAATTAAAGGCCAGCTGAAAGCGTATCTGGAAAAACTGCAACGCCCGATTGAACTGGTTGCTACCACTGACGCCAGTGCCAAAAGCCAGGAATTGCTGAGCCTGTTGGACGATATCGCCACCTTGTCCGATAAAGTCAGCGTTCGCAAAGAAGGTGATGCCGCGTACAAACCTTCCTTCAGTGTCGGCGCGCCAGGTGAAGCCGGGCGTATTCATTTCGCCGGTATTCCGATGGGCCACGAATTTACCTCGCTGGTGCTTGCGTTATTGCACAGCGGAGGCCATCCGCCAAAAGCGGATGCCAAGGTCATCAAGCAAATTAAAGCAATCGATGGCCAATTTCATTTTGAAGTCTTTGTTTCGCTGTCCTGCCACAACTGTCCTGACGTGGTGCAGGCAGTGAATTTGATGGCGGCGTTAAATCCCAACATCACGGCCACGATGATCGACGGCGCCTTGTTCCAGAGCGAAGTGGATAAACATCAAATTATGGCCGTGCCTACCGTGTTTGTGAATGGCGAACACTTTGGCCAGGGCCGTATGACCGTGGAAGAAATTCTTGCCAAGGTTGATACCGGCGCAGCCGAACGCGAAGCCAAAGCGCTCAGCGAAAAACCCGCTTACGATGTGTTGGTTGTCGGCGGTGGCCCTGCTGGTGCAGCTGCAGCGATTTACGCCGCGCGCAAAGGCATTCGCACCGGTGTGGTAGCTGAACGCTTCGGCGGGCAAGTGCTCGATACCCTCGCTATCGAAAACTTTATCTCAGTCAAAGAAACCGAGGGGCCGAAATTAGCTTCGGCGTTAGAGCAACACGTTAAAGACTACGACGTGGATATTGTGAACCTGCAACGCGCCGAACAATTAATCCCCGGCGAGATGATTGAAGTCAAACTGGCCAGCGGTGCCAGCTTGAAAAGTAAAAGCGTGATCCTTGCCACCGGTGCGCGCTGGAGAGAAATGAACGTCCCGGGTGAACAAGAATACCGCGGCAAAGGTGTGGCCTACTGCCCGCACTGCGACGGCCCCCTGTTTAAAGGTAAACGTGTCGCGGTGATTGGCGGCGGCAACTCCGGTGTAGAGGCTGCTATTGATCTGGCCGGTATCGTTGCCCATGTCACGCTGATTGAATTCGATTCAAAACTGCGTGCCGATGCAGTGCTGCAACGCAAATTAACCAGCCTGCCTAACGTCACTGTTATTACCGAAGCCTTGACCACGGAAGTACTGGGCGATGGCCAAAAGGTTAACGCGCTGACTTACAAAAATCGCAAAACCGATGAGATTGTGAAAGTCGAACTGGAGGGTATTTTTGTGCAGATCGGCTTGTTACCGAATACCGATTGGCTAAAGGGTACATTGCAATTGAGCAATCGTGGCGAGATTGAAATTGATGCACGCGGTCAGGCTTCAGTGCCCGGTGTGTTTGCTGCGGGTGACTGCACCACCACGCCGTACAAGCAAATAATTGTTGCCATGGGTGCCGGTGCGACAGCTTCGCTGGGTGCGTTTGATCATTTAATCAGGAGCAGTGCGCCGGCTTAACATGCATTTAACGAAGCGCAATTGCAAATCATTATCAAAGTAACCTAGAATCTCACTTTCATAATTATCACCATCTATGGTTACATTTGGGTTGCCAACAAAGGAAGATGTTTCATGTACAAACGTTATGCGATTCCCTTCGCCTTCGCTTTACTCCCCTCACTCGTCCATGCCGAAGACCGCACTTTTGAGCGCGTCGTGATTATCGGAACCCAGGAGGATGCCCAGTCGCTCGCGGGCTCCGGGGCCGTCGTGGATGCCAAACAAATGAAAACGGAAGTCATCACGGATGTTAACCAGGCATTGAAAACTGTGCCGGGGGTTTACATTCGGGAAGAAGATGGCTTTGGTCTGCGCCCCAATATCGGCATCCGGGGAGCCACAGGAGAACGTAGCGCCAACATCACCCTGATGGAAGATGGTGTGATGACTGCACCGGCACCCTACGGCGATCCGGCAGCTTATTACTTTCCAACGACGGCGCGCATGAGTTCGATTGAAGTATTAAAAGGCGCCCCCCTCCTCCGTTATGGTCCACAGACCACCGGCGGTGTGATCAATATGGTTTCCACCCCTATCCCCACCACTAACAGCGGCCAGGCGACTTTTAGCTTCGGCTCTCACGGCGCAGAAGATCTGCATGTGAATTATGGCGGACGCGAGGGACAATGGTCCTGGTTATTGGAAACCGTGCAACGTAACAACGACGGCTTTAAAGATATCGACCGCAGCCACCGCGATAGCGGATTTGATATTTCCGACTATGTGGTAAAGCTCGGTTGGGAGTCGACTGATAAAACCCACTCTCTGCTGTTGAAAGCACAGCACTCTGAAGAAACGTCTGACGAAACCTACCTGGGTCTTACTGATCGTGATTTTGCCCGCGATCCGAATCGTCGTTACGGAGTCTCCAGCATCGATCAAATGACCAATGATCACACGGGGGTTAGCCTGGTTCATACCTTCGTTTTAAATGACAGCATCACAGCAACCACCCGGCTCTATCACAATGACTTTGCGCGCGACTGGTTCAAACTGGATGGTGCCGGAAGCCTGATCAATGCGGCCAACAATGGTGATGCCAACGCACAAGGCATTCTGGATGGTGCGATTGATACCACAGGACTACGCTATAAACACAACAACCGCGAATATTTTTCCCAAGGCATTGATTTTAATCTGGACATTGATCTGGGATTGCATTTACTCAGCGTAGGCGCGCGCGCCCATGAAGACGAAGTAGATCGGTTTCAACCCGTTGAGGTGTTTAATCAGGTTAATGGATCCCTGGTGTTCAATAACATCATCCAGCCGGGCAGTGGTGACAATCGGATTGGTTCTGCGGAAGCACTCACATTTTGGATTCAGGATAATTGGCAAATCACCGAACAACTGAACGCCAATATTAACCTTCGCTATGAAGATGTTGACAATAAAGAAGTCAGATACACCGACCTTGACCGTACCCTGGTGAATCGCACCACAGCCAGTGATACGCGTGAATGGTTACCCGGCGTCTCACTGACTTATGATATCAACGAGCATTGGCAAGTATTGGCCGGTGTCCACAAGGGTTTTACGCCGCTGGGCGCCAGCGGGCTACCTAACGAAGATCCGGAAACCAGCACCAACTGGGAGACCGGCGTACGTTACCGGACAGGCGCCAGCTTTGCCGAAGTAGTAGCCTTCTATAGCGATTTTTCCAATAAAGTGGAGCACTGCTCTGTTGGCACTCCTTGCAGTAACGGCGAAACCTCCGGCTCATTCAAAACCGGCGAGGCTGTTATCGCTGGACTCGAATACCAATTGGGTACTGAATTCCGCACTGGCAATTTCACCCTGCCGCTGACGCTTTCCTATACATACACCCAAGCAGAAATCAGTACCGATAATGACACTGCCGGTGTGCGGGATGGCGACGAGTTGAAGGATGTACCGGAAAATACGTTTAGCGCGCGCTTCGGTGTTGAACACACCAGTGGATGGAATCAGTATCTGGTCGCAAAATATCTGGATGAAACCTGCGTGGCCATAGGTTGCAATCGCCTGAACAGCCCACGCGGTACAACCGACTCTCTATTTGTTGTCGACGTCATCAGTCGCTATCCGCTCAGTAAAACCGCGAATGTTTTTTTGAAAATTGAAAATATATTTGATGAGCAGAAGATAGTCTCACGCGATCCCGATGGTGCACGTCCAAACAAGCCACTGAGTGCTTCTTTAGGTATAACAGTAGGATTCTGATCAATCCATCCAAAACGGTTTTGCTTGGGTCATGCCAGGCAAAACCGTTTTAACGTTTAAACCCTTTCCCCACCACATACACCTCACGCGAGCGCGGGCGGGAAGCATCGGGTTTGCGGATAACCACTTTTTCAAACGAGGTGCGCACGTCTTTCACGTAATCATCGTAACCTTCACCGTGAAAAACCTTGGCGACAAAGTTGGCTTTAGGTTTCAATACCTGTCGCGCCATATCCAGCGCCAGTTCGACCAGATACATGGACGCTGCCTGATCTGCAGCATCGACGCCGCTGATATTGGGCGCCATATCGGAAATCACCAGGTCCGCATGGGCGCCGCCCAGCTTTTCCATGATCTGTTCAAATACCGCATCTTCAGTAAAATCACCCTGAATAAAATCTACATGCTCCAGCGAATCCATCGGCAGGATGTCGGACGCAATTACCCGCCCTTTAACACCAACCAGACGCCCGGCAATTTGCGACCAGCTGCCCGGTGCAGAACCGAGATCCACCACCAGCATGCCGGGACGAATCAGCTTATCTTTTTCGTTTAACTCCAGCAGTTTATAGGCGGCGCGGGCGCGATAACCATCGACCTGGGCTTTTTTGACGTAGGGATCGTTGACGTGCTCTTCGAGCCAGCGGTTGCTGCTTTTGGATCGGGCCATGGGAAAACCAATGTGACAAAACGGAGGTTGAACAGGGTGGCAAGCATAGCAGGTCGGCGCGCATTCTCAAAAAGCCCCATGGGCAGAACTGACAGGGCCGCACAAGCCGGGTAGAATCCGCAGCTTTCACCTACCCTTTGCCGGAGACACCGGCCAGGAACCGCTTATGATTCGCATTACTGAACTATCCCTGCCGCTAGATCACCCTGCTGATGCATTGCGCAAGGCCATCCTGGGGCGTCTGAAAATCAACGATGCCGACTTGCTGGACTTCACCGTATTCAAGCGCAGCTACGATGCGCGCAAAAAAAACAGTGAGATTACCTTTGTCTATATCATCGACCTGAACGTAAAAGACGAAGCGCGGATCCTGCAACGTTTTGCCAAAGACAATCACGTAAGACCTGCGCCGGATACACGCTATTATCCCGTTGCAGAAGCCCCGGCTGACCTAAGCGAACGGCCCCTGGTTATCGGCTTTGGGCCTTGCGGTTTATTTGCGGCCTTGACCCTCGCCCAAATGGGTTTTAAACCCATTGTGCTGGAGCGCGGCAAAAATGTTCGCGCACGCACCAAGGATACCTGGGCGTTATGGCGTAAAAAAATTCTCACACCGGAATCCAATGTGCAATTCGGTGAGGGCGGTGCGGGTTTGTTTTCCGACGGAAAACTCTACAGTCAAATTAAAGATCCCAAATTTTATGGTCGTAAGGTGATGCACGAATTTGTGCGCGCCGGTGCGCCGGAAGAAATTCTGTACGTTAGTAAGCCGCACATCGGTACCTTTCGCTTAACCGGTGTGGTGTCCACCATGCGCGAGGAAATTAAAGCACTGGGCGGCGAGGTACGCTTTGAAAGTAAGGTCGCGGATTTTCTGATTGAAGATGGCCGCATGGCTGGCGTGGTGTTGGCCAATGGCGAAACCTTGCGCAGCCGCTATGTGATTCTCGCGCTCGGCCACAGTTCGCGCGATACATTCCGGATGCTGCATCAACGCGGCGTCTTCATTGAAGCCAAACCTTTTGCGATCGGGTTTCGCATTGAACACCCACAATCACAAATTGATCAGGCGCGGCTCGGTAAATATGCGGGCCATCCGGAATTGGGCGCGGCGGATTATAAGTTGGTGTATCACGCAAAAAATGGCCGCGCGGTCTACAGCTTTTGTATGTGTCCCGGCGGTACTGTGGTAGCGGCAACCTCGGAACCCCAGCGGGTGGTCACCAATGGTATGAGCCAATATTCGCGTAACGAGCGCAACGCGAATGCGGGTATTGTCGTGGGCATCAATCCCGAACAGGATTTTCCCGGTGGCCCGCTGGCCGGGGTTGAGCTGCAGGAACAATTGGAATCCCGCGCGTTTGCATTGGGTGGTGAAGATTATTGCGCGCCCGGCCAACTGGTGGGGGATTTTATTCGCGGCAAACGTTCGCACACCTTCGGCGAGGTTGAGCCATCCTACAAACCCGGCGTCCGCCTGGGCGACCTTGCACCCTCGCTCCCGGATTATGCCATCGAAGCCATTCGCGAAGCCCTCCCCGCTTTCGGCAAACAGATTCGCGGGTTTGATCGTGACGATGCCGTATTAACCGGTATCGAAACGCGCACTTCGTCACCCGTGCGTATTACGCGCGATCACGACACCTTACAAAGTCTTAATACCCGCGGCTTGTATCCAGCAGGCGAAGGGGCCGGTTATGCGGGGGGCATTCTCTCTGCCGGTGTCGATGGCATTAAAGTGGCTGAAGCGCTCGCCAAACAGATGCTGACTGATCGGGATTAACACCATGAAACTTGACGATATAAAAAAATTACAACAAAAAAAGTACCGCAATGAATTCCAGCATTTCCTGGTGGAAGGCGAACACCTGGTTTTGGAGTTACAAAAAGCGGCACAACATAACCCAGCGCTGCATCAGTCCGAATTATTAGTTACCGAAGCTTACGAAAAATGGGACAGCCCCTTCAAAACCACGCTGATCAATAGCAAACAACTGGCGCAAATTTCGGATACCAAAACTCCTCAGGGCATCATCGCTGTTGCGCCGTTCTTTTCGCTTACCGCAACGCCCGCGCGGGCGATTTATCTCCATGAAATCCAGGACCCTGGCAACCTGGGCACCATCTTACGCAGCCTCGCCTGGTTCGGCGGTTTTCGCTGTCTGTTAAGTCCGGGTTCCGTTGATCCTTACAATCCCAAAGTTGTACGCGCCAGCATGGGCGCTATTTTTCATGTGCCGCTGGAACTGGAAGTGGATATCCATTCGCTCAACACGCCGTTTCATCAGATTGCATACCTGGATATGCAAGGCAAACCCTTGCGCGACGACGCATTCAAACGCTGTGATTGTTACATCTTCGGCAATGAAGCGCGCGGTGTACCCCACAGTGATCTGGCGGCACTTAATGCCCAGGCATTCACCATTCCAGGAGGCGGTGCAATTGAATCCTTGAACCTGGCCAGCGCCGTAAACCTGTGCGTGTATGAATTAATGCGTTGATGTTGTTAGCTTCTATACTGTTTTTGTACTGACCCATCGAGGACCTACCCATGCTGATCAATTGTGTCGCCTATCAGGAAGGTAAAAAACTCAACAGCATTCCTGTGGAAGATATCAGCGAATATTTAAAGCAACCGGATTGCTTTGTCTGGGTTGCCTTAAAAGATGCTGAGCCAGAAGAACTGGAGCAGATGCAACATGAATTCCGGTTGCATGAACTGGCGGTGGAAGATGCCCATGCGGGCCATCAACGTCCCAAGATCGAAGAATATGGCGATTCACTTTTCGCGGTGATGCACACCCTTGAGTTGATCGAGGGCGAATTGAATCTCGGTGAGGTCGATATCTTTGTGGGCGAGAATTATGTGCTCTCCAATCGCAGCCGCTCGCACCAGGGTTTTCTCGGTGTGCGCGCCCGCTGCGAACGCGAACCGCACCACCTGGTGCAGGGACCGGCGTTTGTTTTTTATGCCTTGATGGATGCGGTCGTCGACCGCTATTTTCCCGTCGTCATCGCACTGGAAACCGAACTGGAAATTATTGAAGATCAAATCTTCACGGAAGGCTCGCAACGCGACAACATCCAGCGCCTGTATCAATTAAAACGCAAAGTCACCACGCTGAAACACGCGGTAGGCCCGTTGTTGGAAGCCGTAGGAAAACTGGATGGCGGTTGGGTCCCGCCGATAGTAGCCAACACCAAGCATTATTTCCGCGATGTGCAGGATCATCTTTATCGACTGAATACTTCTATCGATTCCATCCGCGAGACCATCAGCACCGCCATACAGGTTAGCCTGTCGATGGTCAGCATCGATGAAAATGAAGTAAACAAACGCCTCGCTGCCTGGGCAGCCATCTTCGCGGTGGCGACCGCTTTTGTGGGAGTTTGGGGCATGAATTTTGAACACATGCCGGAATTGCAATGGAAATATGGTTACCCAGCTTCGTTGTGTGTTGTCGCTGTAACCTGTGCGTATCTTTACTATCGATTTAAAAAGTCCGGCTGGTTATAAATATCGCCATTATTAGTGCAGCGAGGACAGAAACAATTAAGCCTAACGTAATGTGGGTTTTCGCACTAAAGCGATTATTTTTAGGAAAATACAGGGATATTCGGAACGGTAAATGGTCACAGATATGTAATCACATAAACTGTCATCGAAGGAGATTGACTATGAACAAAGATCAAGTAAAAGGTGCAGCTAAAGACGCAGCCGGTAAGGTTCAACGTGAAGCAGGAGAAGCTTTCGGCAGCGAAAAACATCAGGCTAAAGGTGCAGCCAAGCAAGCCGAAGGCAAAACCCAAAAAGCCTACGGTGATGTAAAAGAAGACATCAAAAAAGCTGCTAAAGGCCGCTAAACCAAAGTGTCTTTTGACACCATTTGAATCCAGGGAAGGTACGACGCGCAAAGGACTGTTGCGCTCATGCTTTGATTTTTACTGCCTGTTTTATTTTAATCGCCGTTGTCTCCTCCCCCCGGTTTCGTCTTCCTGCTGCGCTACTCCACACTGGTAATAACCGCGAGGCCGTCGCGCCGCTGTAAGGTCACGGTAAGTGCTGAACCGGCCGGTTTCTCAACAAGAAATGTGTCGGCCGTATTAACGAAGCGGGCGTGGTACGAGGTGCTGTGACTCGATTCCACCGCGCCACTGGCATCCAGACACCAAATAATGATTGCACCCACCTTATCCAATTGCACTTTGTAAGCCCCCGCGCATTCGTCCCCAGCCCGCGGACTGTATTGGTCGATCAAATATTGGGAACCCGGTTTGTGCCTGAGGTTACCTACTCCACCCTCTATCGCATAAGCCAAACGTGTTGCCGGGTCGGTAAAGCTGTCACAGCCTATGCCGGCAACGGCGGTAAAAAAGACCACTGCATTGATCAACTTTTTCATAAACAATCTGTTAACTCTCGGTTGTTGTCGCTGGCCAAGCATACTGAAAACGTGTTGGCCTTTTTATTGAATACTAGCAGGAAAATTATTGTTGGCTGATGAGACACCGTGCCGGATACTCTGAGCGCCACGGCGGCAATGCCAATGGTTATCACAAACCCCTTTCCCCTATGCCCGCTTTTTGGTAAAGTGCGCGGCATTCCTGCAAATACGAATATTTATCATTTAGATTAGTAATAGCTATCGCTCAGGACGGCCATGTCACACGCAGCTTCCACATCTGGCAGATCGCCCCGCCACCACCGCTGGCACTTGGCCGCACGGCTGCTCGCCGCGTTACTCGGCGGCTACGTCCTGGCGCGCGCCTGCGCCACATTACTGACGCCATTACTTCCCATGCCCCAGAGCGATGCGCTGATGACAGCCCTGCTGGCCAGCGGAGCAATCTACGCGGCCGCCGTACTCTGGGCGTTTTCGGTTAAATCGGTGGATAGAGCCATCTTTGGCCTTTTGGTACCGGCCCTACTCAGCGGCAGCTTTGCATTGGTGATGAAGCTCTCCGGGGTTGTAGGGACAGGGTTATGAGTAACGGAGCCGGGCGTGACAAATGGGCCTCATGGATCGCCTTCATCAGCGTCCTGGCGATCCATGCGGGCGCAATTGGTCTGGTGGTCTGGGCGCCCGCCCCCAAGACAGAAGAACTGGTTTTGCCGACGGTACAGGGCATCCTGATCCCAGCCCCACCAGCAGAAACCGTGCAAGCCCCCAGCGCCAAACCAACGCCACCGCCAGTGGAGCCACCGCCCCCGGCGCCGGAAAAACCCAAGCCCAAGCCGAAAAAACCGGAACCTAAACCCAAGCCAAAACCGGTGCCGCTACCCAAAGCGCCGCCGTCGGAAAAAGCCATTACGCAGGAAGAGTCATCACCCGAAGAAGACAGTGCGCCCCCACCGCCGGTTGCGACACCCACAGCAGAAGAAAACGACAGCATGGGTGCGCCGGTTACACCTCCACGGGAAGATGCACATCAACTTAATAACCCGCGCCCGGCCTACCCGGCGTTGTCGCGGCGACTGCGTGAACAAGGCGTCGTTTTATTAGAGATTTTGATTTTGCCGGACGGCACAGTAGGTGAAGTGAAAGTGAAAGAATCCAGTGGTTTTAAACGGCTGGATGACACAGCAGTAAAAGCGGTCAAGCAATGGAAATACACACCAGCAAAACGCGGTAACAAACCTATCGCTTATTGGTATTTGCAGCCGCTGGAATTTTCGTTGCGTTAAAACTCTCGCAACAAAGTGATGAGAGCAGCAGGGTGTTGGGTTGCAAGACCGTCGGAGGCAGGATGCCGACGCCGAGCGTACAGGGATGTATTCACAGCGTGTCTGGCAACCCAACACCCTGCTGCTCGGTCTAGCCGAATAAATCTGAACTACATGAATAAACATTGAGGAAACGGTTATGAATAACCCCTATGGCATCGAAGCCCTTTGGAGTCAGGGCGACATGGTGATCAAATCGGTAGCGGTAATGCTGCTGTTGATGTCCATCGCATCCTGGTATGTGATTGCGGTGCGCTCCTGGGGATTATTCAGATTGCGTAAACCCTCGCGCGCGTTAGGCGACTTTTGGCATGCGCAAAGTTTTGCGGAGGGCCTGCACATTCTCGGTGATAACCGCGACGATAATCCGTTTCGTCGTTTGGCCGAAGAAGGCCAGGCCGCATTGGATCATCACACCAATCACAAAACCGATCTGCATGGACACCTGCCTTTGGCCGAATGGTTGACCGCCTGTTTGCGCGGCTCAATTGATGAAAGTTCAGAGCGTTTGCAACGCGGCCTGGCGATTCTGGCTTCTGTTGGTTCAACTGCGCCGTTTATCGGTTTGTTTGGTACCGTGTGGGGTATTTATCACGCGCTGGTCGGCATTGGTGTGTCCGGTTCTGCCAGTATTGATAAAGTCGCCGGGCCAGTGGGTGAGGCGTTGATCATGACCGCGTTTGGTCTTGCAGTGGCAATTCCGGCGGTACTGGGTTACAACGCGCTGAATCGCGGCAACAAGGGTATCCTCGGCAAACTCAATCGTTTCGCACACCAGCTACACGCCTACCTGATTACCGGTGCACCGCCGGCCAGCAGTAAATCCAGCACGCTCGTGACCAAACTGGATACACGTAAAATTGCGCAAAAAGAGGTGAGCTAAGATGGCTTTCGGCGGCGGACTCGACGACAACGAAGAAGTCATGAGTGAGATCAACATGACACCCCTGGTAGACGTGATGTTGGTATTGCTGATTATTTTTATCATCACCGTGCCGGTACTCACCCATTCAGTCAAAGTGGACCTGCCACGCGCGGATAACACCATCAATGAAATCAAACCGGAAACGGTTAACCTCGCAGTGACTGCAGATGGTGTTTTTCACTGGAACGAAACCCAGGTCACCCTGGAAGAACTGGAACAGCGTTTGAACGTCGCGGCGACGCAGGAACCGCAACCGGAAATCCATATTCGCGGTGACCGGCAGGTGGATTATGAACACGTCATCAACGCCATGGCTGCCGTGCAAAAAGCCGGTATTCTAAAACTCGGCTTCGTCACCGAACCCGCCCACTAATTTAATAAACCCCGTAGGTCGGATTAGGCGGAACGCCGTAATCCGACAACACACTCGCTATAACCCAATTAAAATTTTAAGCAACAATTTTGCAGAAAAAGCATATGCCTACAGCAAACCTGATATTCCCCAAAAACCGAAATAAATCCTCATTTATTACCAACCCTTTACGCTACACCCCCAAACAAACAATTCGTCATGGTTTCCTGATACAAGCCCACAAAATTTCATAAAACCACGGGAAGATCCAAGCGAAGCGGATTGCCTGTGGCGCAATATTCAACTAATATACATACAACTCTCAAGGATAACCAACAGAGCCACTGCCGGCATTATTCGTTACCTGAATAGCCTCATCCGGCACCACCTATGGCATCACCGATGCCAGTCTGAAAAGGATGCCTTAACCGGCACTCGCACAAAAGGCACTTGCTGCTAAGAGTTCCTGACACCCAAGGGTTACACAAGAATTTTTTAATTCTTGCGCTATCGCTGTGCCTGTTGCACGGCATTTATCGATATTTTGATTATTTCACGGAGGAGGCCAACAAAAGAGAACTCCTCCATGCTCAATTTTCTAAAAAATTTGAAAACGCTTGCCTGTGTTTTTTTCTTCGGCCTGACCTCACCCTGCTTTGCAGCAAACAACACCATTGATGTCCTCGTGGTTTATACCCAAGGGGTTTATGACATCTACGGTGAAGATACCGAGACGCGCATCAACCACCTCATTCAATTTACCAATCAGATATACCGTGATAGCCAACTTGATGTGGAGCTTCACCTGGCGGGACTCATGCAGGTGAATTACACCGATGACAATGACGCAGCAACCGCATTACAGGACATTACCTTTGCGCGCGACGACGCCCTGAAAGATGTGCAGGCTACACGAGAAGCAACAAAAGCCGACATGGTTATTCTCTACCGTCCATTTAAAGATGTGCACGGCAGCTGTGGCCAGGCATGGGTGGGCGGCACAGATAGTCAGGGGCATTTTTCTGTCGAGCATGACAAGCACTATATGTACTCGCATATTCCGATCAACAGTTGCGGTGATTTTTCTACTGCCCATGAACTGGGTCACAACATGGGGCTCAAGCACTCACGCTTACAAGACGGCAAAGGTGGCACATTTGATTTCGCATTAGGCCACGGAGAGATGAATCAATTTGCCACCATCATGGCCTATCAAAGCACCTTTAATGTGGATTACTGGGATGGCAAAGCCTACAAATTTTCCAGCCCGGATTTATTGTGCAAAGGCCTTCCCTGTGGTGTATCGCGTGACGACATACATGACGGCGCTGATGCACGTTATGCGTTGTCTGTCACAATTCCGCAAATTGCCGACTTTTATATTGCTGCCGACAATGTTCCGCCTTCGTCGTCAAGTTCATCAAGTGCAAGCTCGCTCAGCAATTCCACTGAAAACAGCAACAATGCGAACATTAATAATTCACCGGCAACAGAGTCCGCCACCAATAGCAGTAATGAGGGCGGCGGCGGTGCAGTTAATATCCTTATGCTGTGCATAATGTCGGCACTTTCAACAATGATCCAGTTAAAAAATAAAAATGAAAAAAATTTAAAAAAACATTAATCATGCGCGATTTTATTTTTGAAATAAATTACAGCGAATTACAGATTTTTTTATTATTAATAATTCAAATTTTTCGTTGTGAAAAAATTATTTTTATAAAAACTAGATCTTGAAAAGCCATTGCTATCTTTTAATTATTCACTAGCATCAATGTTGTAGCAGTATGTCTTATTGGATTTCTGGAAGAGCATCTTGTTAAATTCTTGAAAGATGCGATGTGAGCAAGCTGGACTGTGAAGGAGCTGACTGTGATCAACCTATGCCTTTTTGTGTTTCACCTCTACCTACTTAACCACGCCCTGAATTCCCCCCCAGACTGACGGAAGTCATCTTCAATCCCCATACATCCCAAGCCAACACTTGATTACCTGTTTTTGCGCAGGTGATAGCCGTTGTCGCTTGTCCATTACAACATTCTTTTGTCAGGGTGATGCTCACCCTTACGAGGGCTGTTTATGAATACCTTTACTTTTTTAATCCGGTTTTCAGCTTTTTCCCTGATGGCAACGTGTCAGTGGGTATTGGCTGATGTGCGAGAAGAAGGCGCCTATCTGGGCGCGCGTGCAGGTTATTCCTATAACCAGGAATCTTGCCTGGAAACCAATATGGACTGCGACAAGGATGATGTCGGTTATGGCATTTTTGGGGGTTATGACTTCAATCCGCGCTGGGGATTGGAGTTTTCGCTCAATGATATCGGTGATTCAAAAGCGCGTTATCCCGACGGTGCACTTGAAGGCGACTTACGCTCCGCCGACCTTTCCCTGAAATACACCCACCCGTTATGGAAGCAGTTGGATATTTACGGAAAACTCGGTGCCGCTTATTGGGATGCAGAAGTCTCTGGCAATAATATTTCCATAAAAGACGATGGTTTTCGTCCATTGCTTGGTGCTGGCATTCAAGTACCTCTGTCGGCGCATTTGATCGGCCGGTTCGAATATCAATACATCGATCAAATCGGCAATGACACCATGGGCCACGCCAACCCACACTTTTTGGGGTTAGCACTGGTATGGCATTTCTCGCCGCTCAACCCACCGGCTAAACCCAGCGAACCACCGCCACCGGTTGTTGCAGTAGCACCGGAGCCGGAACCCATTGTTGAGCCGCAACCTGAACCGGAACCTTTGCGCATTGTTATCGATGAACAGATGGGCGGGCCATTATTTGAATTTGATAAAGCTGAAATCCGCAATACCGCAGCGATCGATCAAGTGGTCGATATGCTGTTGGAAAAAACGTATTTGCAAGTCAGCGTCATCGGTCACACCGATGCGCGGGGCTCTGCTGAATACAATCAACGCCTTTCTGAGACACGCGCCAATGTGGTTGCTAAATACCTGCGCGCGAAGGGGGTAACTCTGGATCGAATAAAAGTGTTCGGCATGGGTGAAGACCAACCGATTGCCGACAATGACACCGATGAAGGCAGGGCCAGAAACCGACGTGTGGAATTCATCATCACCGGCACGCAAACACAACGCTGATAACCCTTACCCCAATTTCAGACAGGTTATTATCATGAAAAATTTTTCGATATATTTACTGCTGATTGCCATCCTGGGTTTAACAGCCTGCGGTGGTGATGATGGATTTCCCCAAAACGGCGATGGTTCAGGCGGCTCAGCCTCGTCTGTCGCAACATCCAGTTCATCTTCTGCGTCATCCTCATTGCCACCCATTGATCCTGGCGAATTGCCTGACCAGGATGGTGACAGTATTATCGATACGTCTGATAACTGTCCGCTGGTCGCTAATGCCGATCAAGCCGATGATGATGCGGATGGGATCGGCAATGCCTGTGACAATGATCTTGACGGTGACGGTATCGTGAACCTTCTCGATAACTGCCCCACCGTAGGTAACCCCACACAATTGGATACAGATAACGACGGCATCGGAGACGCATGCGATGACGATCTCGACAGCGACAATATCCCCAACGATGAAGATAATTGCCCGCTATTAGCTAACGCAGATCAAGCTGATCAGGATGATGACGGCATCGGCGATGTATGTGACAGCGACAGCGACGGCGATGGCATTCCCAACACATCGGACAATTGCCCGGTTAACGCCAATGCAGATCAACTCGACACCGATAGCGATGGGATTGGCGATGTATGTGACACCAACACCGACACCGACGGCGACGGCATTGATGACGGTCTGGATAATTGCCCATTGATCAGCAATAGCCTACAGGAAGATACTGACAATGATGGGATCGGGAATGCCTGTGACGATGATCATGATAACGACGGCGTGACCAACGACACGGATAATTGTCCCAATACACCCAATGCCGATCAGGCAGATCAAAACAATGACGGTATTGGCGATGCGTGCGATAACGATATAGATGGTGATGGCATTGCCAACGCTCTCGACAATTGTCCCGCCGTCGCCAATCCCGATCAATTGGATACCGATAACGATACCCGCGGTGATGCCTGCGACGATGATCGCGACGGCGACAGTATCAGTAACGCTACCGACAACTGCCCGTCCATTCCGAATCTTGATCAAGCAGATAGCGACGGTGATGGCACCGGTGATGCCTGCGATACTGATCGCGATGGAGATGGCATCGACAATACCATCGACAACTGCCCGAACACAGCCAACCCGGATCAAACTGACACTGATGGTGATGGTATCGGTGACCTGTGCGATGACAATACTGACAACGATGGCGACGGTATTGATGATGCCAGCGATAACTGTCCGTTAATCACCAATGCTGATCAAGCCGACCTCGACAACGATGGCATAGGCGATGCGTGCGATACGGACGTTGATGGTGATGGCATTCTTAACCCGATCGACAATTGCCCGATGGTTGCCAACACCGACCAGGCAGACCTGGACAATGACGGGTTGGGCGATGCCTGTGATAGCGATCTGGATGGTGACGGTATCGTCAATGGCACCGACAATTGTCCATTGCTTACCAACGCTGACCAAACCGACACGGATGACGACGGGATCGGTGATGTATGTGATACAGACCTTGATGGCGACGGCATTATCAATACGCTGGACAATTGCCCACTCGCCGCCAATGCCGATCAACTGGATACGGACAATGACGGTCTCGGCGATGCCTGTGATGCCAACACCGATAGCGATGACGATGGCATTGATGATGCTTCAGATAATTGCCCGTTAATTGCCAACACTGATCAGGCCGATGCCGATAACGATGGCATAGGCGACGCGTGCGATAACGATCTGGATGGCGACGGCGTGGTGAATGCCAGTGATAATTGCCCGACCACAGCCAATGCCGACCAACTGGATACCGACGCTGACGGTATCGGCGACCTGTGTGATCCGCTTACCGACAGCGACGGTGATGGTATTGATGACGCGCTGGATAATTGCCCGCTCGTTGCCAATCCACTGCAAACAGATACCGACGGTGATGCCATTGGTGATAGTTGCGATGCTGACTCGGACAACGACGGTGTGTTGAACGACAGCGATAATTGCCCTCTGGTGGCCAACCCCGGCCAGGAAGACGGTGATGGCGACGAGATCGGCGATGCGTGCGACGCCGACAGTGACGGCGACGGTATTACCAACGACCTGGACAACTGCCCAATGGTTGCCAACGCGGATCAACTCGATACGGATGGCGATAACATCGGCGATGTTTGCGATGACGACCTGGACGGTGACGGCGTCACCAATGCACTCGACAATTGCCCGACCAACAGCAATCCTTCACAAGCAGATATTGATGGCGATGGCATCGGAGACGCCTGCGATCCGGTAGAAAATGTCGCCTGTGGACCTGGATTGTTGTTCGAGCCTGTGTTGGGCGCAAGCACGAACGTCGATACCGGTTTACGCGGTGTGCTGTGTATCGGTTGCGGTGTACTTAATCCGGCGAACCTGGCTAATACACTGGATACTGCTGCTGTAATGTCAACGCCCATCGCCGTGGCGGCGTCCGTGTGGGCAAGCGTGGAAGATACCGCGACAACCTACACTGGCGATCACCGCGTAGGCTTTCTGGTGTCGTTGCCCGTCGGTGTATTAGACCTGAGCTTGCTGAATAGCCTGGAAATCACAACCTACCTTGACGGTGTGGCTCAGGAAAGCAGCGCCAGTGGCGGGTTACTCGGCTTGCAACTGCTCAACCTGACGGGCGATGCCACACGACAAATGGTGATTATGGACACGACGGCGGATTTTGATGAAGTGGAAATTGAAAAAGCTGCTGTACTGGGTGCATTATCCAATCTGAATGTGTATGCGATGTGCGTGGCACCACCGTCACTCTAGGGAGAGCAAAACATTAAAGGCAGCATGATGCTGCCTTTAATGTTTATGAAGACTCATTTGGAAATAACTCTATTCAAGACAGGTTAAACGCTGCTGATCATTATGAGAAAAAATCAAATCGTCTTCGTCATTATTTTTGTTATTGTGATTGGTACATTTTATCTTTATTTTTCCCGTGACAATTTTCCCCAGGAAAAGCCATTGGCTGTATTTAATTCACCTGTTCAACAGGAAAATAGTGCCCGCAAGCCAGACGAGGCAACAGCCTCCAGCAGCGAACACAAACGTATTCATCCGAGCACAGCGAGTCCCCCAGCTGAACGCAAAAAATATCAACCACTCTGGAAAATAAATGATACAGGCGCGCTGCCGGTCTTCCCTTTACCAGAGCGCATTGTGGTGTACGAGCCCGTATCTCTGGATATGGAACTTCCCTACCCTTTACCCGGAGATACTATTGCCTTACCGCTACCTGAGGCAGAAAGCGCTTACGCAACCGTCGCTACCCACCACATCAGCCCCAATGGCGACTACTCCTGGCGCGGCCACCTCGATGGACACGGCGATGATTACCCCGTAGTCATGACTTACGGCCATCGCTCCGTCTTCGCCACCATCACCACACCGCAAGGCAGTTATACCCTGGAATCCATCAATGGTAGCGGCTGGATCTACAAAAACCCCGCGCCCGCCGAACTCTCAAAACCCGGCGCCGAAGACTTTATGGAAATCCCCCACACCAAACCGTAGGTCGGATTAGGTGGCAC
Organism: Cellvibrio sp. ARAG 10.3; assembly: GCF_051846955.1. Lineage (NCBI taxonomy): Bacteria > Pseudomonadati > Pseudomonadota > Gammaproteobacteria > Cellvibrionales > Cellvibrionaceae > Cellvibrio > Cellvibrio sp. ARAG 10.3. The sequence goes on along the minus strand of NZ_JBPYCU010000019.1, from coordinate 4,237 downwards.
GCCGTAATCCGACAACCCTATCAAATCTCCATATCATATTCTTTCTTCATAGACGAACCATCCTTCTTACGATGCACATCAGTCGCAACATCGATACCATTGTCACGCATCAAATCCAACGCATTGTGAGAACCGGTGGATTGTTTATAAACCCCGCGTGCAAGCACGATAACCTTGAAAATATACTCATTGCCATTGATAGGCGCTTTGTAAATATTGTTCTGAAAATTGATCAATTCCTCCGCACATCCCACCGGCTTATTGGATGTGCCATAAGTGGAACTACAAGGCGATTTTGAAATACAGAGAATGACCTTGTTAACCGCCGGAGACACAGATAAAGAGCCGGTATCTCCTTTAATGGTTCTGATAAAAACGTCTTCCGCATGTTCACAACCATGCGTTTTCGACTTATTGTTTTTCATTATCCCCAGTGATTTACCCTCAGGATATTTATTGTTGATCAAAATGGCACTACCGTGCGTTTCCATGCCAGAATGGAACCACTGCTGATTGCTTAAATCACCGTCTGACTTTCCAAATGTGTATTTAGGTGGCATTTTTCGTCTTCCTATTACTTTATGAAGAGTGGATAGTATCAATAAATCTAAAGTCGCTTGAAAATTACCAAGAATTACAGCGATCACGGATTCTCGTTATCGAAAGTTCGCATATCAAAACTAATACCAATAATGGGGAACAGACACAACAGCTTGAACGGTCCAGGTATTGGGACCCGTAGTTATAGGCATTTGCCGAGATGGCAAGGTATGCGGATTCTGATTTAAATGAGGAACGTTTTGCTCATATTGCAGCTGAGGTATGCCTCCCTGACCAGGAACTTCATTCAATCGATTAATTTCAGCGGCTTGAGCAGCTCTGGGCAACAGTCTTAGGGGCTTCACTCCGCCAGCACAATGCGCTGCAAACCCCCGATTATTCGCAGCAATCCAATTACCATTATGGAAAAATATAGCTACCGGTAGCACGTCCGACGCATGTGGATTATTCAGAAACGTTTGTCCGTAATTAACAACATCCTGTCCTACGACGTTCGGCATGCCAACTATGGCTTGTTGATTTACATTCTGCGCTCCCTGAAAAGTTGGACCGATGCGCGTTTGACCAAACATGATTCTCGGGTAGGTGGTATAACCGGAAAAAATTTGCTTGATACTAGCAATATAACCTGAAAATTTCTTGTGCGTTACAACGACCATTTTGAGACGTAGATTTATAGAAACATCCCAAGCCCGCCTGCATTCCAAACTAAGGTTATGATACTGGAGATAATAATGATTAAATAAATCATAATTCAAACGTTCAAGCCTTGGGTTAGGTCCATCCCGCAATATTTCAGTAATGTAATTATATGTTGTCTCTAGTCGCTCAATCTGCATGATTCACTATTCCTTAACAAACATTGATATAAAGACATCTGCTAGAGGCTACGACGTCTTGATTAACAACACGAACACCTACATTTTAATGGCACCACTAAATCTATTTGCCGGAGTGACATAAAGAGAAGAACTTGTTATAAATCACCGGCATACACTCCTCCCATCTGCTCCATACCTCATCATTCGTTATAAGATCAGCCATAAAATGCGCAACATTGACACGGCTGGTTTTTCCCGGATCGAAGATAGCACTGCGCACGGGCGATGGATGAACGTCATATTCAGAAACACAGACTTCATCAACGAGTGTATCGGGCCTGACAACAACCCACGCGACTGATTTATCGTTAACGCTACCGCTGGTACGCAGGTAGTCCGCTGCCTGTTCGTTATCGACATGCGGTGGTAATAGCAGGCGAATCAAACCAACAATACACCGCTGACTAAACGAGATAGATTCAGCAAGATCGCGATTGCTGTTGCCGGCGGTATTCATCAAGACAAATTTGACAGGGCTTTGCGGCTGCGACACGCGGATAGTCTCGCACAAACGGCGGGTTGCTTCGGTGACCAGTTTGCGCGGCGAGCCATAGATTCCTTTGAACGTGAGGTTGTGTCCCAAACAGGATGCGACGGCGGTACAACCGCTGAGATGCTGTTTCATTTCCTCATCGCTGAGTTCGAGGATGCTGGCATGAATAATGGAGAGGGAATCGTGATGCCTGAGGCTGTCCGGCAAGCTTTCAGGTGCTCGGACAATCGCTTTGACGCGCTGGCCGCGATTCAATAACTCCTGGGTGAGTAGTCGTCCGGTTGCGCCGCTGGCACCTGCTATCAAAATCATCTTCCGTCCTTTTAATCAATGCAGCCCGTCATTTTCCACTTGCTGATATCAGGATTTTCTATCGAAAGCCCCACCCGTGCCCGACCCTCATCAAGGCTGCCCCGATCTTTTAAATACTAAAGCGACCCTTTGAATACTAAAGAAAAAGCAAAAGTAATCCTATTACAACGGGGTTACATGAATTTTTTGATCTCGATATACAACGTTGTCGTCAAAATGACCAGCTCATGCTAGCATGGCGCGCTTTTATTCAATATTCACCAATAACAATTGAATCTCCTAAATTCCTTACGGAAGGGGTCTTTTTATGTCTGGACGTTTCATTCGTAGTCTTGTCATTTTAATGTGCTTGGCAGTTGTTGCTTGTGGCGGTGGTGGTGGCGGCAATGATGGAGGCAATAACGGCGGCGGCGGGGGTGTAAACTCTTCTTCAAGCTCCAGTGCAGCGCCCGTGGATAGCGATGGCGACGGCCATCCCGATGCGCAAGACCGGTTCCCTAACGACCCTAACGAATGGGCCGATTCAGACAACGATGGCGTTGGCGATAATAGCGACGCCTTTCCCAATGATCCGAATGAAACAGTAGACACCGATAACGATGGTATCGGCGATAACACCGATCCAACTCCTCTAGGGCAACCCATCCATGCCTGGTCAACTTTTCAGGGCAATCCCGAACACACAGGCAAGGTCGACATTACGCTAAATACCAGTGATTTTCAGCAGCGCTGGAGCAAACCCCTGCAGCTTGCTTCGTTGCGCCAGGGCGCTGCGGGTGATGGTTATATCTTTTTCAACAGTGCCGGCCTGATATATGCATTGGATGCACACACCGGGGAGACGGTCTGGATGCAACCGCTGGGCGGGGATTATTTTTATAACTTCAACCAGCCAGCCTATGCAGATGGCATGGTCTATGTGCAGACGGGTGGCCACAGCGACGCTTATTTATGGGCCTTTAATGCTCATACCGGTGCACTGGTATTCCAGACGCCTCTTGAAGACCAATGGAGCAGCTTTTATGCACCGACTGTAGTTGATGGGACAGTCTATATTGGCGGCGGCTACTATGGCGGCATGTATGCCCTGGATGCCAAAACTGGTGCAGAGAAATGGTGGCAAACGCTCAATCAGTATGACCAGTTTACGCCTGCCGTCACAGGCGATTATGCGATAGCCTATACCGGTGATTATTCACCCGCATTGACTGTTGCCGATCGCCACACCGGCAACGTGCTGTTTCAAATCAGCGATCCGGATTTTGACTGGCATGGTTGGAGTATGAACCTTGCACCGGTGGTAGCAGGGGATTATGTACTGGCTAACCACTACGGCCGCCTCACAGCATTTAACCTCGCCAGCAAACAATTGACGTGGGCAAACATCTCCAACTTCCGCGGCCAACCCGTGGTCAACGGCAACCATTTTTATATCAACAACAATGGTGTACTGGAGTCCCGCCTTATCGCCACTGGCGAGTTGGTATCGAGTATTACCGGCTCCGATCCCTTCACTGACGACTTGTTAATTACCAACAATCTGCTGTTTGTTAGCGACAGCCAAAATACTTATGCCTACCAATTGGATACCGGCGAACGGGTTTGGACATTAACTGGAAAATCCGGCGGCTTACTGATGGCTGACGGTGCGTTAGTTATTTTTACGGCGGAGGGCGTTGTAGCAATTGATGTTGAAGGCGATATCGATGCTGATGGCTTGCCCGACTGGTGGGAAAAACGCTTCGGCAAAAATATCGATCCCGCCGGTGACATTGATGGCGATGGCCTGACTGGTGCACAAGAATTCGAGCTGCGCACCAACCCGTTGGTTGCGGACACGGATGGCGATGGTTTGTCGGACGGCGAAGAAGCCGATGGCAAAAGCTCTCCACTGAAAACCGATACCGACGGCGTGGACTTCCCAGATTTCACTAGACACCTAAAAGCCTCATAATCTAATTCCAAGATGAGGTGTCTATGTCAGGCAAAC
>NZ_JBPYCU010000018.1:63375-91056 GCF_051846955.1 Cellvibrio sp. ARAG 10.3 | reverse complement strand
AAAAACACCCGGCCAACAATATTGTGATCGGCGGCCAGGGTGCCCATGCCGGCAAACTGGTGTTTGTCGTCATTGATACGCGTCCAGCTGTTGCCTCCATCCTCGGAACGGTGCAGGCCCCACACACCATCAATCACACCAATGACATACACCCAGGCAGAGTAAGCCGCACCGTCTGGTGCCTTACCCAAGGCGATTGAGGTTGCGCCGTACACCTGGGGAGTCTGTGAGGTGGAGCCGGAATCCCAAAGCGATGCGGCGGCGTCCAGTTTGGTCCAGGTCACACCGGAATCAAGCGAATGGAAGATGCTGTGACCATCAACCAGCCACACATCGCCTTCGGCATTCGGATTCACCGCCATGGACGCGGTGCCGAAGAACTCAGGGCGTACACCGAGGCTGGTGAACTGACTGCTGGCGGTGAAGGTATGGCCACCGTCTGTTGAGTAGAAGAGCTGGGGGGTAGGCCCCCACCAACCGCCGCCCGAATCGTAGGCATAGACTTTGTCCTGATTTTGGCGATCGGCGACCAGGCGATAGCTGCGCCCCCAGCCATTCGGTAGCTCTGGCAAGTCGGTGTAGGTCCAACTGGTCCCGTTGTTGGTGGTATAGGCGGGTACCGCATTACTGGGTGCCCAAATGACATGATTGGGTTGCGTTACTGCCACGCTGGCAAAATCGTTTTGATTGGTCAGCCCTTTCGGATGAAGTGTTGGAAAAGCCGTCCAGGTCGCGCCTGAATCCGTTGAATATAAAGCACCCGGATTCGAGCCGCCCCAGTGAGCACTACCGATAGTCGCAATATAGGAAGGTGTATCCCAGGCCATATCGGTACTGATACCGTTCTTGAATCTTGCGCCTGTGGTGCGGACAGGTTTAACCGACAAATCGGTATGCACCAGCGTGCCTACGTCGCCCGAGCTATTCAACAGGCTATAGGAGGCCCCGGGTGGTGGAGTCATGAGTGCCAGGGTGGCAACCTCTTCAATGCCATTGACCATTTCACTCCAGGTTGGCTTGGTCGCAGAAGCATTTTTGGTTTCCCACACCCCACCGCCGTGCACCACCAGAATGTGCTCAGGGTTACCCGGATTAATCTCGATGTCGTCGAGCCAGCCGGTAAAGTCCATATCCGCCGGAATGCGCGGTGTAGATGAACCTATCTCGCGCCAGCTAGCCCCCGCATCGTCTGAAAATTGCACGGTAGGCTTGCCTTCCCATTCCCCCCAGGAGTTAGTAATACCCAACGCAATGCGGGTGGACGAGCCAGTCCCATACACGGAAACACCACCTATCCCAAAATTGTTTGTATAGCTTTTGAGCGGCGTCCAGTTAGTGCCATCAAACTTGTAAAGTGTTGCCGGGCCTTCTGCACCGGGTCCAGTGGTTCTGGTAAAGGCAACGTACATCATGCCGTCCTGGGCGCGCACCCAGTGAGGAATGTGGTAATCCAGCACAGGTGTCGAGACACCGGTCCAGGTCGTGCCGCCGTCAGTCGATTTGTACACCCGGTGGCTCAGGCCTGCCAGGGTGGCATAGTCCGGGGCGATGGCGGTGTAGATAGTCTGCGTGGCGCTGCCGCTTCCCGTGGTAGACGTATCAAAGATCACCTGCTGCACACCGATGGGCGTGCCTTGATCGTTATTAGCAGCATCGATCTGGGGTTGGGTCATCTGTAGCGAGGATAGCGATTGCACCTGCTGCCAGCTCTGCCCATGATCAATACTCTTCCACAAACCGGCGGTACGGGAGCCGTAGAGCAGAATTGAAGGATCATTGGGGTCAACCATCATGCGCTCACCAATCGCGCGACCCCTGTTGTTAGAACCCACCGGGAATGGCAGATCGGCAAACTGCCAGTTATCACCGCGATCAGTGGATATATACAAGCGCCCAAGGTTGGACAGGCTGTTCGCGGTAACGCCGGTGGTCATATACACACGCCGGTCATCAGTGGGGTCCAATGCAATGCTTTCGGCACCTTGGTAGGCGCCTTCGGTTACGCTAAAACCGTCGGTCAAGGGGACCCAGACGGCTGCCGATGCATCCCACCGGTATGAGCCACCAATGTCTGTGCGCGCATAGAGAAGATCCGGCGTAGTGGGGTGGAATACCAGGCCGGGCACGTAACCCCCGCCACCGTATTTCACGTTGGTCATTACTATTGATGATGGCTCGCTGCTTGCCTGGCTTGAGACGCTGCTTTCACTGGTGTTTACCTGTGAGCTGCTATTTGAACCTGCTGATGAAGCCACGCCCATACTACTTGATGATAGTGATGAGCTGGATGATGGGGATGAGGCGGGTGGGGATGAATTGTCGCTGCCGCCACCGCCACATCCAACCAGCATTCCACTGGCAAAGGCCAGGCATAAGGAGAGGATTACTTTCGATTGAGTCATGTTGTACCTTTATTCGTTATTAGTAAGATTCGTTATTAGTAAGCATATTGCTTCCTGGTAAGAAACTCGCGAAGGTCGGCCGTATTCTTTTATAAAGGTGCCCATCAACCGTTATCTAAAACGCAAAAATTTATTGCACGGGTCTATTCCTGTTATTTTTTTTTAGAATTTTGTTAGTGCCAATCAGAAGGGCGCGCCAGCCAGGCCAGCCAGAGAGCTACAAAAAGATATCTGCTTGTCCGAGCCTGCATCGTCGTGTCTACATCCTGTTCCGCTGTGCCTGCACAGCATCATCCTGCCAATCAATATAGTGGGGGCGCGGCTAGCCAACCCCGAAACTACCGCAAAATCAAAAAAAACTTGTACTTTTTGTGTAGTAATAAATTTTTTTAGAAAAGCGTTATTCGAATCTCATTAGCCTTCAATAGGATAGTCGTGACCGTGCTGTATCCAACGGGGTCACAGCCGGAGAGGGGTTTTCTATTAACAATAACTATTGAGATACGCCTTATGAGAATAATAAATACCTGCATCTTGCTCTGTGTCACTTCGCTGTTGCTTGCTTGTGGTGGTTCGGGAGAGGGTACCGAATTACGTTCGAGCAGCATGTCGTCATCGGTTGGTGACAGTTCGTCCAGCCTTGCCGCCTCATCGACAGGTGCCAGCTCATCAGTTAGCGCCGGGCTCTATCCCAACTACAACACTGATCCGGTTGCCCCGGATTCGGCCGGTATGGACAGTGATGCAATGCAAATCGCCAGTAAGATAAAAATGGGGATCAACATTGGCAATACGCTGGAAGCGATCGGTGGGGAGACCAACTGGGGCAACCCGGCAATTTCTGCGGCATATATGAAGCTTATTAAAGACAGCGGTTTTGATGCGGTTCGGCTGCCAGTGGCCTGGGATCAATACTCAAACCAGGAGACAGCAGAAATCAGCGCGGACTGGCTCAACCGTGTGAAACAGGTAGTGCAATACGCTGTAGATAACGAGCTTTATGTCATCGTTAATATTCACTGGGATGGTGGTTGGCTGGATGAAAATATCAATGCCGACATGCAAGCGGCCACAAATGCCAAGCAGAAGGCGTTTTGGGAGCAAATTGCCACCCACCTGCGCGACTTCGATGAGCATCTGCTTTTTGCCAGCGCCAACGAGCCTCCAATAGACGAGGGCGACACCGAAGGAATGGCGATCCTGGATAGCTATCATCAAACCTTTGTCGATACCGTTCGCGCCACAGGCGGAAAAAATGCCTATCGCGTACTCGTGGTACAAGGCCCGTCGACAAATATCGAAACCACTTATGATCTATGGGAGCAAATGCCGAATGATAGTGTGGTCGGCCGGCAGATGGCTGAGATACATTTTTATGGTCCTTTCAATTTTGGCTTAATGGAAGAAGACGAAGATTGGGGGTTGATGTCTTACTATTGGGGTGAGGGTTTTCATTCCACAACCGATACCGAGCGTAATGCAACCTGGGGCGAAGAGGACTGGGTTGATCAACAATTTGATTTGATGAAAACCAAATTTGTCGATCAGGGAATTCCGGTGGTGATGGGTGAATATGGCGCTATTCTCCGGGATAACCTCAGTGGCGATTCACTCGCGTTACATCGCGCATCGCGCGCTTACTTCCACCTCTACGTTACTGAACGTGCTAATTCTTCAGGCATATTGCCCTTCGTGTGGGAGATTGGCTACAGCCCCTTTCCATTGTTCGATCGCGCAACACCTGCTGTAGCAGACCACCAGCTTTTAGATGCGCTGTTAATGGGTGCCGGGAAAGCGAGTAGCAGTGCATCAAGTACGTCCAGCTCAGCGAACAGCTCCAGCTCATCAATAGAAACATCCAGTGCTTCAAGCAGCTCATCCTCCAGCATGAGTAATGAGATCGTGCTTGATACCAGCCCTGGTCGTTGGTGGGTGGATGACGGTGTAGTAAAAAACGAATCTGCCAGCAATATAGAATTCACGCTGAGCAGCGCGGATCAGGCTGTTACCTACGATGCAGATGCGCCGATCAATATGGCCAATGCCATGTTTAACGTTGTACTCAATTTCGATCAGGAGTTTGTTGACAATAGCAGTGGAGGAATGGACGGCATTCTGCAGTTCTTTATCTTTTCTCCCAGCTGGGAAGCCAGCGAATATAAATGTTGGACTGGTTGGGTGTCGCTGGTAGCAGGGCAAGATATAGCTTTCTCTTGCTCGGACTTTAGCATTGAAGATGCGGTAGGCATGGGGCTGCAATTTTTCGCCACAGAGGGTACGGTCATTATAAAAAGCGCGACCATCGAACTGGCTAACTAAACACTGGTTATCATAAAAATAACAGAGTAATAAATTTTCATCTTTATAAAAGATAAGTTCCAATTAATGGTTTTCCTTCGCAGTACGGGAAGGATTATCAGGATTTTATTGCTCCATATTTTTTGGCATAGGAAAAATCACGAAGAGCGTCGCAGGATTGCTCTAAAAATTGTTGCATTAAGATAATAGTTATAAAAGTTATGCACACACATAAACCTAAATCAGGCGGTATTTAGCATGTCAAATAATAACAGCTATGGTTGTTTCAAAAAAACATTGCTGGCAGCCAGCATTATGGCAGTTGGTTCTGCGACCTATGCTGCAGAACCATCCCAGGTTTCAGCTGCAAAACAGAATGAGGATATCGAAGAAGTTGTAGTATCGGGCATTCGTAGAAATATCGAGTCAGCACAAGAGTTGAAGAGAAACGCAAACACGGTAATCGATTCAATCACGGCCGACGAACTAGGTGATTTTCCGGATAAATCGGTTGCCGAAGCCTTGATGCGTGTTCCCGGTGTAATGGTCGAGCGTTTCGCAACGCGCACAGATACCGGCGCATTCTCCGTAGAGCCGTCGGGAGTCCTTATCCGGGGGCTTCCGTTTGTACGAAGTGAATTCAATGGCAGGGATAGTTTTAGTGCAACCTCCAGTCGTGGTTTGAGTTGGGGGGATGTTTCCCCGGAGTTGATGGGCGGTGTTGATATTTATAAAAGCCAAACCGCTGAGCTGATTGAAGGTGGCATCTCCGGTGTGGTCAATCTGAAAACGCGTTTACCGTTTGACCACGATAAGCGAATGAGCGTCCTTACCGTCGCTGGAAATTACAGCGACTTGTCAAAATCGAGCACACCGGAAATCTCAGGCATTCATACAACTCGCTTCGATACAGCTGTGGGAGAGTTCGGGGTCATGGCTAACTTCGCTTACTCGGATGTGGATGCCACATCGCAGAGCTCCAGGATGGCCCGCGTCAACCGTTTCAGAGATGTTTACGCAGAAGACTCTCTGTATTTTATACCCCAGGGTGTATCTTTTTCTGATGGTGAATATAGTCGGCAGCGTACAGGTGCGGCGCTGGCGCTCCAGTGGCAAGACAACGAAGGCCGTTTTCTGGCAACGCTTCAGTACAATCGCTCCCAATATGAAAATACGGCCGAGAGTCGAAGTATCGGGACCAGTTGGTCAGGTTTAGGTGGCGGTGACAGCCTTTTTCTGGAGATCACCGAAGGCGGGACAGGCTCGGGTGCCATTGTGCGGCCTGCCGAAGGCACGGAACCCTTTGCGTTCTCTGAAGACGGTTTATTTGCGCACGGCACCATCGTGCAGGATCACGGTTGGTGGGGCGCCAATAATGCTGCATCTGCACTGGTTGCAGCGAATGCCAATGGTGAACCGCTGGTTGAAACCTGCGCGAGTCTTGATGATTGGGCAGCCTGTGGGGAGGGCGCAGTCCTTACCCCATACATTGGTGCAAATTTTGAAACTGGCGCAGACGTAAGTGATTCAAAAAGTGTTACGGAAGATTTCGGATTTAACTTTAAATGGAATGTCACCGACAGACTCCATGCCAATTTCGATGTGCAGTACATCAACTCTACTTTGGACGAGTATCGCCTCAATACAGGGTTAAAAAGCTGGGCAAATGCCGAGATTGATTTGCGCAATGATCTGAACCGAGTGACCTTGCACAGTCCTACCAACATCAATCTCCTGGATGCAGGGCAGGGTATCTACGCCAATCCCAACGGTTATTATCCAAGCCATGTTCTGGAGTTTCTTGGTGATAACGAGGGCGAGGAATTTGCTACCAGAGCAGACTTTATTTTTGACGTCGATTCGGGCTTTGTGGAGCGCATAAAGGCGGGTGTGAGATACGCTGATCGTGATCAACAGGTCAACCAGGCCAGTGGTTGGCATGCCATGTCTACTTCCTGGAACAATAATGCAGCCTGGTTCAACATTGATAGCCCTGCTCACACAGGAGAATTCGATGGCGAGGAATATACCTTTAACGGCTATACCGATGCCTGGATGGTCGACAAATGGAGATCGAATTACGGCAGCGTGAGCATTGCCGATGGCAGTGAGTTATTTGTATTCCCGAATACAGACACCATGCGGGACTGGAAGTACACGAATAGTGCTGCGGCGACGGGTCAGCCGGTGAATGGCTTTATTCCGATATGCTCCAATACCGGAACGCGTATAGATGAAGTTGAAGGTACCTGTTTCCGCCCCAACGAATCATTAAACGTGACAGAGGTATCTGAAGCGTTTTATGTGCAAATTGATTTTGGTGGAGAGGATCTACAATTATTTGGCCGACCTGTCAGCGGTAATATCGGTGCTCGCTATGTGAAGACGGATGTAACCAGTGTCGGTGGAGAGCAGTTCCCCGAATACGATCTGGCAAGTCGCCCTTGTGAAGCAACTCAACCGTCAGATCCCGATGCCCCGGAGACCCGCCCTCCAGTACCGAATACGGTCACCTGTTATCTGGATGGTGAGGATATTGCGTTTATGAACAATGGAGGAAATCTCGGAACATCCTCGGCAACGCACCATAATTTATTGCCGAGTTTGAACGTCAAGTATGACGTAACAGACAATTTTGTAACGCGTATAGCAGTTTCAAGGGCGATGTCCAGGCCGGATATAGGCAGTCTGCGTAATTATATTAATGTAGGTGCCGACCTACCCAGTGTTAATGATGAGACGGGATCATTGTGGGTAAAAGACAGTAATGGAGAAATTGTTGGCGCTAACGTCAGTTACCGCGCGGATGCTTCCAATCCATTTCTGAAACCGACCATTGCAGATCAAGCGGATATCAGCTTTGAATATTACTCCGGTCCCAACAGCGCATCATTAGCACTGTTTACAAAATCTTTTGATGATTATATCCAGACTGGAACCTATATTCGTGAGATGACCAATAACGGCATTACAAAAGATGTTGTGATTGACGGGCCAGTGAATGGCGATGGTGCTAAAGTCCAGGGTTTTGAAGTGCAGGGAACGCATTTGTTTGATTATTTACCGGGTGCCTGGGGTGGTCTCGGTGTTCAGGCTAACTATACCTACATTGAGAACAAAGGTATCCAGAATACCGGCGTCAATAGTTCATCGGACGACGGTTCCAGTGGTTCCAGTGGTGCATCGGATCGCGTGCAGGTAGATCAGCTTGAAGGTCTGTCCAAAGACGCCTACAACGTCAGCATGTTCTATGAGCGAAATAAATTGTCTGCACGGTTATCGTATAACTGGCGTGCTGAATACCTCGTGACTGTGCAGGACTGTTGTATTGGAACGCCCGTTTGGCAGGATGACTATGGTCAACTTGATGCATCCATTCGTTATCGTATTAACGATATGATTGAACTGAGTTTGTCCGGAAGTAATCTGACCGATGAAAAGGCGCTATTGACGCAACAGATGGAGAATAGCGCAGACGGCGGCAAGCGTTTGAAATATTCCATCAACCAGAGTGATACCCGGTATACCCTGAGCCTGCGGATGCAATTCTAGGTCGGCCACTGATGGGGCTAACATCTTCCAGTGTTAGCTCTATCTTTTTGGAGTCAGTTATGCAGCAACCTTTTACAATAATAATAGTGGGAGGCGGGACAGCGGGTTGGATGACAGCGGCTGCTATTTCGTCGTGCTATAAAGATCGATCCCGCTTTCAAATTATTTTGATTGAATCTGAGGACATTGGAAGTGTTGGTGTCGGTGAGGCAACCTTACCCTCGATAAAAAGTTTCAATGATCAGCTGGGTATCAGTGAGCCGGAAATGATGAGGCGAACCCAGGCAACGTTCAAACTCGGAATTAAATTTCTGGACTGGGGGCGGACAGGAAATAGTTATATCCATCCCTTTGGCCTTTATGGCGGCCCTAATAATACCTCCGAATTTTATCAGTGCTGGGCTCAGACAAGCACAAGACGATCAATTCCTGAGCTCGCACGATATTCCTTTGCTGTTCAATTATGTGAAAATAACGGATTTAAATTCCCATCCCAAAATACTCAAGATGTCGCTAGCACCTTCTCCTATGCGTATCATTTTGACGCGACCTTATATGCCCGGTTTTTGAGAGAGATAAGTGAGAATGCGGGTGTCCGCCGGATCAATGGTATTGTTGATGCCGTCCGGAATGATCCGGACACAGGCAATATCACGTCGGTTGTTCTGAAAGATGGGCAGGAATTCAGTGGTGATTTTTTTATAGATTGCTCCGGGTTTCGCTCCTTGTTGCTGCAGAAGAACCTGGGTGCCGAATTTGAAGACTGGTCGCATTGGTTACTATGTGACAGAGCCATCGCCGTTCAATCCGGTCAGCAACAGGATATACCACCCTATACAACATCAACTGCGAAGGAGGGCGGATGGCAATGGCGTATTCCACTACAGCATAGAGCCGGGAATGGTTATGTGTATTGTAGCAATGCCATCAGCGATGATGAGGCTTATGACTCCCTGTTAAAAAATATCCACGGCGATGTGTTAACAGAGCCCAGATTTATCACGTTCAAGACGGGGCGCTACAAAAAATCCTGGAGTAAAAATTGCGTTGCTATTGGTTTGTCGAGCGGGTTTCTGGAGCCCTTGGAATCTACCAGTATTTACCTGATACATATTGCCATTGTTTGCCTGTTGCGCCTTTTCCCTGCACACGCTAATAAACGTTATGCTGCTTTGTCCGATGAGTACAATCGCCTCATCGACAATGAGTATGAACGAATCCGCGATTTCCTTATTCTTCACTATCACATGAACGAACGCACGGATTCTGAGTTGTGGCGACATTGTCGCACTATGCAAGTGCCGGAAAGCCTCTCGCAAAAAATAGATCTATTCAAACGGCGCGGGTATTCCGAAAGCTTCAAATACGGCCTATTCAGCACGCCCAGCTGGCTTGCCGTTCTTCATGGGCAAGGACTGCAGCAGGCGGGGGTTGACCCTTTTATCTCTTCTATTCCCGCCGAGCAGCTTGATTCGTTGCTTGAGGAGGTGAGCAATATGATTGACCAGGGTCTGGTGGATTTATCTAACCACGGGCAGTTCGTCAAAGCATATTGTGCTTTGAAAGAGTGATGGATATGAACAATCAAATCAGAAGTGTTGCAATTGTTGGTCGGGACCTCGATGGCTGGATGACGGCGTTCTTCCTGAAGTCCGTGCTCGACAAATCAAGAGGCGGGTACGATATTACCTTTATAGACCTTGGCACCCAACTCACTGCGCACGATTTTTATGCCGTTCTTCCCAGCTATAAAATGTTGCATAAGACCTTGGGAGCAAACGAGGAAAAATTGCGGGCAACGGCAAAGGCGAGTGTCTATTTTGGTCAGAGGTTTTCTGGCTGGAACCCGGACCTGCCTGATTATTTTCACGCCTATGATCGCCACGGTATTGATTTTAACGGGGTTGATTTCTTTCAATACTGGATAAAAGCGGCCCAAAATGGACTAAAACTTCCGTTGGAAGAATTTTCCCTGGGTGTGGCAGCGGCCAAACATCGGCGCTTTGTTGCGGGGGCGGATGAGAGTGGTTTTTCTCATGCGGCGCACGGTTATCATCTCAGTGCAAGTGAATATGTTGATGCCATCGCTCGTGCAGCAAAAAATGCTGGTGTTAAACACATAACGGAATATCTCGAATCAATTCATCGTAATGATGAACAAATAGAGTCCCTGGAGTTGCAAGATGGCACCGTTATAAAAGCCGATTTTTATATTGATGCATCCGGTTCCGACGCACGCCTTATTGGCGCCTTGTCTGATAAAAACTCTGATCAACACATCGAAAGCTGGGATCATTGGTTTCATTGTGATCGGATAGTTACCGCGTCGAGTGGTCCTCTTTCACCGACGCCGGCCTTTAGCCAGATTACGGCACTTTCCAATGGCTGGTGTGGCCTGTATCCTCTGCAAAATCGTACCGCTGTACAAGCATTGTACTCTTCCGAATACACAGAACTCGATAAAGTTGCGGAAGAAATAAAAACCCGTATGGGTGCAGAGATTCACGATGCTGGCGAACGAAAGATAAAATGCCGCATATTAAAACGCCCCTGGATCGGGAATTGTTTGGCCGTAGGCAGTGCGGCGGCGGTTCTGGAACCGCTGGATGCGTTGCAGCAACATGCGTTGGTTATCAGCATTGTCATGCTGAGGCAATTATTTCCAAACAGCGAAGAGTACGACAACGAACGAAAGGTTTATAACAATAAGATTCGCTCGTTTATTGAAAACTTACGCAACTTTCAACTCGCTCATTACGCATTAAATTCCAGAAAAGAACCGTTTTGGCAGGCGTGTCGAGGCGCTGATATTCCCGATGCCCTGGCGAGAAAAGTGGCATTATTTAAAGATTATGGTTATGCCTCAATTCTGGAAGACGAAACCTTTCAGGAAGAAAACTGGATCAGTGTTTTCAATGGCCATGGACTAACACCCGCGTCTTATAGCCCCTTGGTTGATAACATGGAAGAAGCCGACATGATAAGAGGCTTCCAGAAAATACTGGCTACGATTAAAAATAAAATAGAATCATCATCGGTAATGGATAATTACAGATAATTATTGCTGAATAACGAAAGGTGATTATCTCAGGGGCTCCGCTGGTATAAGAAGACGCGTAGTAGCGTATAGAAAACGCTATATATAATTTTCAATATTTGTGAGATGAGTGACGATGTTAAAAGTAGTTTTATTTTTGTTGGTTATAGCAACGCCATCTATTGGTATTGCCGATGTTATCAATCTTGGCTCTCCTGACGGGAGGGTTTCCGTTTCCATTATTAATAATGAGAAAGGCCTGAGCTACCAGGTTAAGGTCGATGATAAGTTGATTATTAATGATTCTTCGTTGGGATTGATTATTGATGATATCCCGGTAGGGGCATCAAAGATGGAGTTCCTCAGGGAAACACGTACGGAAATCAGGGATTATGTTGAGTTGGTGGCCGGGAGAACAAAAACGGTTAACGATTTTTATAATGCTGCACTTCTCCGCTTCTCGGATTCAGCACAGACGAAGTATAAGCTGGATATTGCGATCAGGGTGTACGACGAGGGTGTGGCAATCAGGTACATATTGCCGAGCTAGGAAGGCTTGAGTGAATTTACTATTCAAAATGAATTAACGCGCTTTTCATTTGCCGCAGATTACACCTGCTTCGGCTTGAATTTAGGGAAATTCGCAAACAGTCATGAAGGAGAATTCGATCCAATCAAGGCGTCACGTATCCGCGAACATAATCTCTATGATAATCCACTGGTTTGTAAGACAGGCAGAGGGCAGGGCGTTTTTGCATTGGCGGAGTCTGATGTGCGCGATTATCCCGGCAGTTGGTTTATTGGGCGCGGTGACGGAGGTTTGGGTGTGGATGTGCGCCTGACCCCGCGCTTTGATAGTAGACCAGACGGACTGAACAAAGCGGCGGTGCGCGCACGCATGACTGCCGCGGGGGTTGTATCGCCCTGGCGCGTAATCATGTTGGGTGATAATCCGGGTAGCCTGACTGAATCATCGTTAATCGCTGTATTGGGCGCACCCTCCGAGGTTAAAGATACCAGTTGGATCAAGCCGGGAAAGGTGGCCTGGGATTGGTGGAATGACAATCAGGTTGTTCTGGAGGATGCCGGTGTCACACCTGGAATGAATACGGAAACCTACAAAGCTTATATTGATTTTGCCGCTACGCTTGGGCTGGAATATATTCTGATTGATTCCGGGTGGCACGAAGGTGCTGCATGGACCAGTTCACCCGGTGCCGACCTTTTAAAGCCGATTCCATCAATGGATATGCCAGAGATACTGCGCTATGCCGCAAGTAAAGGGGTAGGTGTGTGGTTATGGGTTCAGTGGCAACAACTGGATTGGCAAATGGAAGAAGCGTTAAGCACTTATAAAAAGTGGGGCATCAAAGGTATCAAAGTGGATTTTATGGATCGCTCTGACCAAGAGATGGTGAATTATTATCACAAGCTTCTTCAGACGACGGCCAAATACAACATCATGGTCAATCTTCATGGTGCCTATCCACCCAACGGGTTGGTCAGAACCTATCCTCATTACTTGACCCAGGAGGGTGTCATGGGAGCGGAATATAACAAGTGGAGTTCACGAGTAACCGCGACGCACAATGTAACGCTGCCATTTACCCGTATGATCCTGGGCCCTATTGACTATACGCCGGGGGGATTTCGGCATACGACACCGGAAGAATTTCCGCAGCTGCGCCGCAATACCCTGCCTTATGTAAAAACCACGCGAGGCCATGGTTTGGCGATGTTTGTCGTTTACGACAGCCCGTTGCAGATGCTGGCGGATTCCCCGATAACCTACAGCAAAACCGATGGAAAATGGCCCCAGCCAGAAAATGAATGGGCTGATGGATTGGAATTTATTAAAGATGTGCCAGTGACCTGGGACGAAACCAGAATACTTCAGGGTGATATCGGCGAGTACATTGTTTCAGCCCGTCGGAAAGGAAAGGATTGGTATATTGGTGCCATGACGAATGAAGCAGGGCGCACGCTCAAGGTCCCGCTGGACTTTTTAGGTGATGGATCATATACGACAACAATCTGGCAGGATGGAAAAACGCCCTCATCAGTTAAACGACACCTCGTCGAGAAAACAGGTAAGCATACTCTGAAATTGTCTCTGGCTCCGTCTGGTGGTGCCGTGGTTCAGCTCATAAAAAGATAGTCTATTTGTAGCACCACAACTGTGGAGGGATCTCATGGTTGTGGTTTACTGCTGTAAGCTCCGCTTGATTGAATTGCCCGCCCTGTCCACTCCCCCCAATATTCCGAGTTGCGTGGATCTTAAAAAAGAGTTTAGTATTGTTTAGCTCCGCTGCAGCAAAAAGGTTTCGTGCTAGAATCTATAATTAAAATAATTTCGGGTTATAATGCTTTGGTTGTGGCATGGTAATTGCTCGTCAAGCTTAAATTGAACCAATAACAGAACCTATAAATAAAACCTATAAATAGAAGAGAAGGCAATTATTACCTCTTTCTCCATGGCATTTGTAGAGGTGAAACTTGATTGGCAAAGAATGGTTGCGATCCAGATTATTATATTTCTATATTGTGTTATTCCTTCTAACGTCTGTTGGATTTATTGTCTGCTTTCAATACGCGCACCCGTCTCTTACCGTTTTTGCTGAAGGAAAAATATTGGAAGATTGGTCATTGGTCTCATATCATGATCAAGAATCAACCCTACATTACGAGCAAAGCCCCTCTTCAATTGATGCGGAATTTACGCTATCCAGTGCTGCCAAGCAGCCTAACGCAGGAGTTGCGCTGCATATTGAGAAGGGTATTGACGGGTTTGCTAATCTTTCCGATTTTAGTACGGCTACTATTTCACTAAAGTGTTCATTCGGTAATACCTTATATTTTGGCTTGTCCTTTCATGATGTAAAAGTTACTCAGAGGCATAATCCGCTCACTTATAGAAGCGCTGGTGTGTTTATCGATTGTGATACAGAGTGGCGCGACATATCAGTGAAGCTGGATTCTCTTGAGATTCCCGTGTGGTGGCTTCACATGTTTGGTTACAAGGCCTCGGAAAATAAATACGACCTGAATAAAGTGATCCGGGTTTATCTTGAATCCAGTTACGATAGTCCACTAGACGTCAGTTCCAAATTTTATGTTTCTAACATTTCCTTTTCCGGGCAAAGAGACGGCGTGTTACCCGCCTTTGCATTCTTTGCCGCGCTTATATGGTTAGTTTGTGGTGCCTGGACCATAAAGAAATATTCGGGCCAAAAGTCTCGCGAACAAGAGATTAAACAGGAACTAAAATATGAACAATTAACCTTAAATCCCGCGCGCGAGAGGGATAAGCAGCTAATTATTGACTACATATCAAAGAATTTTGCAGATCCCGATATCGACAATAGTTCGGTTTGTAAGGCCGTCGGCGTCAGCCGAACCAGGGTTAATGAGGTGTTAAAGACTGAATATGGCGCCACATTTACTAACTATATTAATAAATTACGGCTTGTGGAGGCATCAAGGTTGCTGACCGAAAAGCCGGAAGCGCAGATAACAGAAATCGCCTATATAGTCGGTTTTAAAAACATTTCTTATTTTAACAAGCTTTTCAAAGAACAATTCGGATCAACGCCGAAGGAAGTCCGGGGAAGGCGAGCTTCCCAATAAATTTTCTGCACAAAACCAACAAACAAGGATAAGTTTGTCTGGGTGTATTCTCCTGCAAATATCGCCAGACATCTCTCGC
Organism: Cellvibrio sp. ARAG 10.3; assembly: GCF_051846955.1. NCBI lineage: Bacteria > Pseudomonadati > Pseudomonadota > Gammaproteobacteria > Cellvibrionales > Cellvibrionaceae > Cellvibrio > Cellvibrio sp. ARAG 10.3. Next base: position 76,061 of record NZ_JBPYCU010000018.1, on the reverse strand, counting down.
ATTCACTACGCTCCCCTTCCTGTTTAATAATTTTTATGGCGCGCTTTTGGTCACAGCTTGTAGTGCGGCCTTGCTCAATATGAAATAGAAATAACACTATTTGATGAGTGTTATAAATCAGCAATATTATTCATTTAATCCACTGCTATGACCGGTTAAAGTCAGGGGTTACGTAAGCTGAGTGGCGCAATTCAGCATGGTTTTAACTGGTTAGTCTGGATGTGAATGTTATGAAAAAAATATCAATAAAATTGTCTGTCCTCCCCTTGATTTTTATGGGCGCCTGCTCTCTTGCAGCAAACGAAAAAAACGTTCAGCCCGGGTTCGATAAAAATGCAGCTTTTACGCCAGATACCCTGGAAAAATACACTGTGCCTGAATGGTTCAGTGATGCAAAGTTCGGTATCTGGTCGCACTGGGGGCCGCAGTCGGTACCGCGAGCGGGGGATTGGTATGCGAGACACATGTATGTCCCTGGAACTGCACAGTACGACTACCATGTTAAAAACTATGGCCACCCCTCAAAAGTGGGGTACAAGGACATCATTCCCCTTTGGAAAGCAGAGAAGTTTGATCCTGACGGCCTGATGAAGCTGTACAAGGAAGCGGGTGCTAAATACTTTGTGAGTATGGCAGTACACCACGATAATTTTGACCTGTGGAACTCAACATTTCATCGATGGAATGCAGTAAACATGGGTCCAAAACGTGACATTGTTAAGGACTGGAAACAAGCCGCAAAAAAATACGGTTTACGTTTTGGGGTATCAGAGCACTTGGGCGCTAGCTATAGTTGGTTTGCCCCTAGCCATGGTTATGATGAATTCTGGCCTCACAATGGCGTGGGTTACGATGGCGAGAATCCGGCGTATGCTGATCTATACCATTCTGGTAAGGACAGGCCCTATCGAGATTCCAGAACATGGTACACCGATAACCCGGAATCCCAGCAAAACTGGCTTTTGAGAATTACCGATCTTATCGATCAATACAATCCCGACCTGCTTTATACGGACGGTGGAATTCCTTTTGGCCAGATTGGCCGCTCGTTGATTGCTGATTTTTACAATAAAAATATAAAAAGAAATGGTGGCCGCCTGGAAGCAGTTTATACGCACAAGGATATCGGTTCTGGCCAATTCATACTCAAAGCCGGTGTTCAGGACATTGAGCGAGGCGTGATGGAGGGTATTAGTCCATACCCCTGGCAAACCTGCACTTCAATAGGGGATTGGTTTTATAGTGAAAATTATCAATATAAGAGCACTGCACAAGTGGTGCACATGCTGACTGACATTGTCAGTAAAAACGGGAACCTGTTGATTAACGTCGTTCAGTATCCAGACGGAAGCCTGCCGCCTGAATCGATTCGTTTCCTGAAAGAAATGGCGGCCTGGATCAAGGTAAACGGCGAGGCAATTTACTCAACCAGACCATGGAAGATCTATGGTGAAGGTCCAACGTCGTCCGCAGCAGGACACTTTAAAGAAGAAGATAACTATACCGCGCAAGATATCAGATTTACCGCAACATCCGATGCGCTTTATGCTACTACCTTGGCTCAACCATCAAAAGAGATAAAGATCTACTCATTAGGTAAAAATAGTAAGTTGATAGATAAAGACATAAAAAAAGTAACGTTGCTTGGTTACGATAAGCACGTGAGTTGGCGCCAGGAGAATGATTATCTGGTGGTATCTTTACCGGATGTTTTGCCAACTGCCTATGGCTCCAGTGTAAAGATTATTTTCTAGATTCCATGGCCATCAAAAAACGGTTCGAAAAATCCGTTTTTTTTGATGGATTTCAGAAAAAGCGGTTGATAACAGTTTTCGTAAAAATAATAAGATTAATTTAATCTGTAAGTTATTTTGTTTTTACTTAAAGTTTTTTTTGGTTCTGAAAGGCTAGGATATCGTCGTCGTTTATTGTTAAACGGCTTGATCGATTTTCTCCCCTTGCATGGATGCTCTTGTCATCAGATATAGCATAGAGGTCAGAACTCTCCGTGCTATATCTGCTTTTTTATTTTTTTGAGAATTCGGCGGTACTAATGATCTTGCGCACTATGTGGCTGTTGGTATTTATAACGTTGAGCAACCTCTGCCTGGCTCAAGCCACCGAGGTTCATTTTTTGAGTGGCACAGACAAAGATCACACGGTGGATTGGCAATTTCGGGTCAGTGGAGGGCGCAATAGTGGCGAATGGAAGTCAATTCCCGTCCCTTCAAACTGGGAAATGCAGGGTTTTGGTACTTATCGTTATTGGAGCGATTGGGATGGCGGGCTTGCCCCGGATCGGGAAGGGCAATACCGGTACACCTTTTCCGTACCCGCCGATTGGCAAGGCCGTGCAATTGAGATTGTGTTTGGCGGCGTGATGACTGATACCGAAGTCCATCTGAATGGGGAGCTCGTCGGGCCGGTGCACCGCGGTGGTTTCTACGAATTTCGTTACGACATCGATAAACACTTACGCTACGGTGCAGACAATTTACTAGAGGTTAAGGTCACACGTTTTTCCGCCGATAAATCTATCAACCTTGCCGAGCGTCGCGCCGATTTCTGGATGTTTAGCGGTATTTATCGTCCGGTGTGGCTTGAGCTAAAGCCATCTGAACACATTGAGCGTATCGCTCTGAATGCTGCACATGATGGTGAATTCCAGGCACAGGTTTTATTAGACGGTATTGAAGGTGCTGATTCGGTCGAGGGGCATATCGCCACGCTGGATGGCAAACGGATAGGGCGTCGGTTTTCGGCAGCGGTGGCACCAGGTCAGCGTGAAGTGATACTCGCAGCCCGGCTGCGCGACGTGCGCCCGTGGAGCGCAGAAGACCCTTATCGTTACAAGGTCGTGGTCGAACTCAAGCGTGGCAGAAAATCCTTGCATCAAGTAGAAGAAACATTTGGTTTTCGTACAGTAGAGGTTCGCCCTCGCGATGGTTTTTATATCAATGGTCGTAAGATTCGATTAAAAGGGGTGAACCGACATTCTTTCTGGCCCGACTCCGGGCGCACCACCAGCGAAGCGATTAGCCGCAGTGATATTGAGCTGATCAAGTCAATGAATATGAATGCGGTACGCGTGGGGCATGCGCCGCCGGATCGGCATTTTTTGAAGGTGGCCGACGAGTTGGGCATTTATGTGATTAACGAACTCACCGGTTGGCAGGATGCATACAACACTGATGTTGGCCGGCCTCTGGTGCGAGAGATGATTACCCGCGACCACAACCACCCCTCAATTATCATCTGGGCCAACGGCAATGAAGGCGGATGGAATCTGGAACTCGATGCCGACTTCAGACATTGGGATAGACAAAAGCGTCCCGTCATTCATCCTTGGGCGCTGTTTGGCGGTATTGATACGTCGCATTACGAAACCTACGACTGTTGCGCCAGTAGCTTATTTGGTGGTTCTGAATTGTTCATGCCCACCGAGTTTTTGCACGGGTTATACGACGGTGGCGCTGCGACCGGATTGGATGACTGGTGGAACAGGATGTTGCGGCATCCCTTGGCTGTAGGTGGTTTTATCTGGGCCTTTGCCGATGAAGGTATCGTGCGTGACGATCAGGGTGGCGCGATTGATACAGCGGGGAATTCGGCACCGGATGGCATTTTAGGGCCCTATCGTGAGAAGGAGGGAAGTTTTTATGCCGTTCGCGAAATCTGGTCGCCCGTGTATTTTCCGCAAAGTGAATTGAGTTATTTATCTGAGCATTTTGATGGAACGCTACGTGTTGAAAACCGTTATGACTTTACTGACTTAAGTGAGGTGAAATTCAGTTGGGAACTGTGGCAATTTCCAAATCCCCATGATTCTGAAGCAGCTCATGAGGTGATCAGCCAAGGTAGCGCGAAGACTAAAGAAATCGCACCAGGTCAATCAGGTAATTTAGCTTTGAAATTGCCGAAGAATTGGCGCACCAACCATGCCTTGGCGTTGTCCGCAACAGACTCCCATGGTCGATTAATTCATACCTGGACGTGGATGATCGCATCGCCAGCTGACACGGCCAGACGAATGTTCGGCGAGAGTCATGGTGTTGTTGAAGCGGAAAATAATGCGACTCATATTCAACTTCGCAGCGAAGACCTGACATTGTTGATCGATAAGCGCAATGGGCGCTTGGCCGAAGTGATGCGCGGAGAACAGCGTTTGTCACTGGACAATGGACCGCGCCTGGTCGAAGGTGAAAGCAAAGTAGAAAACGTATCACTCGATTGGGAGGGTGACACGCCGGTAGTCAACATCCGTTATCAAGGTGAATTGCGACGCACGCAATGGCGCTTACATTCCAATGGTTGGCTGCAAATCAACTATGCCTATGGTCTACCACCGAAGCATCAAGCCCGTTACATGGGCGTAACTTTTGATTACCCGGAAGAGAAAGTCAAAAGCGTCCGCTGGTTGGGGCGTGGTCCATACCGCGTGTGGAAGAATCGGTTAAAAGGGATGACCCACAATATCTGGCAAAACGACTACAACGATGCCATTACCGGACAGTCCTGGATCTATCCGGAATTCAAAGGATTCTTCCGGGATTTCCATTGGGCCACGCTGGAAACAATGGAACTACCCATTACCCTGGCCACGAGCAATCACAATACCTTCCTCAGGCTCTTTACCCCGGCACAGGCATCCAGCCCCATGGCGACCCAGGTGGATTTCCCGAGCGGTGACATCTCACTGTTACAAGGTATCGCACCCATTGGAACCAAATTTCATCCTGCGGAAGCCCACGGTATTCAGGGCGCTTTAAACCGGGCAGGGCGTTTGGGGCAGTGGCACGAGGGAGAGATGTATCTGTTTTTTGGAACACTCCCCAACTAGTGCCATACAGGTTAAATCACCATTTTTCAGGCAAGGTGCTGAGGATGATGATGGCTGGAAAAATTAACTGATACTAATAATATGAGAGCAACAATGAAGCAAGCGGTATCAAAGAGTAAAACCTATTTAAAAGGAATCATCGCAGTTTTTGCGGTGGTAGTTGTGGCATGTTCGACAGTGAAAGCGCCTTCGACAAATCAGGATACAAAAAGCTTTTCCTGGATTTCCAGTGAGCCCCTGATATTACCGCCGACGGATGCCAACCAAAAAATATTCGGCGTTAAAGACCCATCAATTGTCTATTTTGACAACAAATACCACGTCTTTATGACCACTGCTGGAGAGAAGGGTTGGGGGTTGGCCTACACATCATTCAGCGAATGGAGTGAGGCGGCCACGGCGCCCATTATCGGCTTGGATAAATCTGCTATAGGTCCCGGTTATCGGGCTGCGCCGCAAGTGTTTTACTTCGCACCACAAAAGCTGTGGTATTTGATTTATCAGGGAGGGGACCCTCTTTATTCAACCAGTCGAGATATCAGCGACCCGATGTCCTGGTCCGCACCTGAACCTTTTTTCAAGGTAATACCGGAGCTCGTCAAGCATGATGATGGCTACAACGCCTGGCTTGATTTCTGGAATATTTGCGACGAAAAAGATTGCTACTTATTTTTCACCAATGACCACGGCGATTTTTTTCGTGCACAAACATCGCTCGAGCAGTTTCCCAATGGTTTTCATAACACGACAAAGATTATGTCAGGCAGACGGGATGATCTCTTCGAAGCCAGCAATACCTACCACGTTGCCGGTACCCATAATTACCTGACCCTCATTGAAGCTATTGGCCCGAAAGGACGTTATTTTCGGGCGTGGGTCAGTGATAGTCTGGCTGGCGAGTGGCATCCATTAACGTCAGATCCTATGAATGTGTTTGCGAGTTCAGACAATATGCGTTTTCGGGGACGCATCTGGTCCGAGGGAGTTTCCCATGGTGAAATAATTCGTTATTCGGTGGATCAGACATTGGCTATCGATCCGTGCAAGCCTCTGCAGTACCTTTATCAAGGGCTGGATAAAGAAGAAGGAAAGTCCTATGAATACATTGAAAGCCCTTACCTGCTCGGCGTTATCACGGCAAACCTCGCCAATCCGATCAGTAAGATGTGTAATAAAATCTAGAAATTAACGGAATTCACAGTAAATATCACTGTTTGTCACTAGCCCGGCGATTCCCCGCAAAGGTGTAACCTTTGTTCCGCAAAGTATGGATAGGCAAATTCACGCCCGCTTCTTTTTTGGTTTTGCTGCGGAGTCGGCTCAGGATACTATCGAGCCTGCGCGTGTCGTCGTGGCGGCTGCCGGGCGGGAGATAGTGGCACAATTGATCGCGGCTGATGGCTTGCCCGGGCTGTTCCATCAGCGCTTTTAGCAATGAGGACTCGGTGACGGTCAAGCTGATGCGGTGGGTGTTCGGGCAGATCAACTCCAGCGATTGCTGATCCAGTCGCCACTGCGTGGGTGGCTGCGTTTCTTCAAGCAAACCGGTGAGCCGTGAATGCAGATGATCAATCGTTACCTTTAATTCTTTCAGGTTGATCGGCTTAACCAGATAGGCGTCGGCACCGGCGCTGATCCCTTCGATGCGATCCTCCACATGGCCGCGGGCCGTGACCATGATAATCCCCAGTTTTAAACCATAAGTACTGCGCAATGCTTTAGCCGCAGAGAGACCATCGCCGTCCGGTAAGGTAAGATCCAGCAGCAGAATATTCCAGTGCTCATAGCGCAGTGCATGCTGCATGTGCTGGATACTGTCGGCAGCGCCGGCTTTATAGCGACAGAAATTCAGATAATCGACGATTTCTATACGTAAATCGGGGTTGTCTTCAACAACGAGGATACGAGGAGTAGTCATGCAATCAAGCCTTGGACGTCATTGGTTACGGGTACTGATATCCCTGGCAATATCGCTCTCCAGTATTGCGATACAGGCAGAGACTCTTCCCTCACCACTCAACGGGACTGTTTCCAACCTTGATCTTCGACCCAATTTGGAATATTGGGTTGAAAATTGCGCCAATTGCCCGGTAAGTGTAGAAGATTTAACCGCCCCCGAACAACCCCCTTATGCAAATTTTTTAAAGCGAAACGGCAATAATTATTCATTTGGTTATACCAAGACGGCGCACTGGTTTCGTTGGCGCCTGGCAGTAACGCCCGATGCAGAAGGGGAGTGGTGGCTGCAGGTCGCCCCCACATTTCTTGATTCGGTGGACTTGTATATTCCGCAGGGCGATGGGTCTTACCGCAAGATTCATATGGGGGATCACGTCCCGCAACCGGCTCGGCCCATCTCTGCACGGCATTTTCTCGCGCCCCTCGATTTGTCTTCAGGGACTACGGGGTATTACTACCTGCGGGTCCAAACCACTAGCACCCTGACACTGGGGCTTACGCTGTGGAGCCCAGAGGCATACAGCTACTCGTTGGGGATTGAGAATTCATTGTATGGTTTGTTGTTTGGCCTTGTACTGGCGACGGTGGTTGTCACCTTGATCAGTGGCTTGTGGATCCGCAAACCCTTCTATTTTATTACTGCTGGTTTTGTGTTCTTTAACGGTTTTATGCATTTCATCCTCAATGGCTACGATCAACTGCTGTACGAGCAGCCCGGAGATTGGTCGGATCGCTTGATGTCGTTCACCAACTTTATCGCAGCGACCTTTGGTGTGGCGATGTGCCTGGTATTTTTAAAACCGGAGCCACACTTCCCGCGGTTATCAAAACTGATGTGGGCGCTGGCAGGGCTCAGTGGTGTGTTTGCATTACTGGCATTACTGGGTGCTCCGATTCCGCTCGCTGCTGCCTTTGGCAGTACATTATTGTTAATCCTGATGTCCATCCTGATTACACTGATGTTGCGTCACCGTTTTGTGCCGGCGTTACTGATGTTGATCCTGTTTGTGCCCGGCTTCCTGACATTGCTGTTTCAAATCGCACGCAATTTCTCACTCTTACCCTTGACCTTCTGGACGACCCACGTTTGGGCAATCATGACCATCTTTCAGACACCCTATATTGCGCTGGTGGTGATGTTGCACTTGCGCGCCCAGGAAAAGGCTTTTTTGAGTGAGCAACAAAAGGCGCGTTTACATCGTGATTTATTTAGCATGGTTGCGCACGAGTTGCGCACGCCCCTGGCAGTTGTCGGTTCTGCCATGGCCAACATTGAATTGCAAACCCAGGACTCTCATCCTGAACTGGCACCGCGCTTTTCCCGTGCGAACCTCGGCCTTGCACGACTGAATACATTGATTGATAACGCATTGGCAGAAGACCGCTTGCTGGACAAAGGTATCCAGTTGCAGCGCGAGTGGATTACGCCGGCGGCGTTGATTGAACAGGTTCATGAATTGCGGCCGGTGGAACCACCACACTATTTGCATATCAGCCTGAACAACGAAGATGCGCAATTTTTTATTGATCCGCACTGGGTCGGGTTGGTTGTGCTGAACTTGCTGGACAATGCCATCAAGTATTCACCCGGTGGTGGTCAGGTATATATTCACATCGGGCAGGAAAACCAGATGCTCAAGATCGAGGTAGCGGACGAGGGTATGGGTATTCCGCCAGAAGCTGCCGACAAAATCTTCGACAAATTTTTCCGTGCGGAGAATGCCTTGGCCTTGCGCGGTCATTCCGGCATGGGGCTGGGCTTATTTTTGGTTCAGACGGTTGTGACGCTACACGGTGGGAAACTGGCTTATCAACCCAACCCTGCCGGTGGCTCCATCTTTACGGTGTATCTACTTCGGACTACCCAGGAATAAAGCTTCCCTGGATAAACACCGCCTCGTTTTCTCTGCTTGTTTTCCCGCTTAAATCCCCATAGCAGTGCTTTTCAGCACTGCTATGTCTTGCCAGTTGATTTTTAACGCTGCTCTAACAACCGACAAGTTTCCACGTTGCAAGAAATTGCAAGAAATCGCAAGAAAATGCGAGACCCCCTCTGACTATACTCCCCGGTAAAAGATGAACTTGAAAAATGTATGCGGATTGGTTGGTTATCAACCGTCAGCCGGTTGATCTTTTTCGAGCGGCGGCGAGAGGCGTTTTATCGTGTGCCGCGTTAACAATTGTCCCTGAAAAATACACTCGGTACTGACCATGACATCACAGTTTCATTTATTCCTTTGCCGATTTTTTTGTTTGTTCATGTTGACAGGTACTGCAACCATCGCCACGGCAAATGAATGGCAGCAGTTGAGCGTGCCGATGGTCGGTGTTGAACACTATACCCGCGAGGTGTGCCTCGAATTTCACGCCGGTGACTCGGTTCAATACCGTTTTACCTCAAAACATCCGGTTAATTTCAACATCCATTATCACCCTGAAAGTGGGACTGAATTCAAGAACCGTCTGGAAACGGTGCAGGATGTGAGTGACAAGTTCAGTGTTGAATCAACACAACCCTATTGTTTTACCTGGAGCAACAAAACTGAGGCAGGAGAGGAATGGGACATCAAGCTCGAATACCTCGCTTTATCCAAATAATTTTCAACCAAGAGACCACAGGGCAATTTGATTTTTGTCCTTCAGGAACATGCTCACTATGAACTCAGGATTAAAACGTAATTTTATTTCTCTGCTGGCGATGGGGTTGCTGACAATTGCCGCCCTGGCGCCAGCCAGTGCGCTGGCCTCGCACTTTCGCGGCGGCTCGATTACCTGGCAATCTAAAGCGATGGACGGTGATGGTGTCAGGAACGATATCGAAATCACTGTTAAAACAGCGTGGCGTTATGACTACATTGACCCTGTCGGTTTGCAAAAATCGCCGAACTTTACGACGACGCAACAAAGCAATGAAATCATCTTTGTTAACGGCGATATAAAAAACGCAGACTATGCCTTACAGACGACCATCTTCACGGCGAAGAATCTTGATCCTGATACAAAATATTCAGTGTTTTTTTCCAGCAGTGCGCGTATCGGCAACCTGGTAAACAACGCGAACGGCACCTGGAAAATTCAGAGCACGATTTATCTGAAAGACGATAACCTCGCGCCGAAAATCGATTTACCCATTATCCTCGAAGTGCCGAAGTTACAGTCTGATGGTGTGACAACGCTAACGAATTGGACTTACGATCTAAGTTCTACCGACCCTAACGCGGATAAACTGCGTTATCGCCTGGCGAATCTGGATGAACTTGGTGGTGGATCTTCAACCAACCCGCCGGGGCTTGCCATTAACCCCAACACCGGAGTTATCACCTGGAGTGGTTCCGGTGGCAGGGCCAACGGGCTTTATAGTGCCGGCATCGTCGCAGAAGATGTTGACGAAAATGGCAATGCCAAATCCAAGACTCACGTTGATCTGATCCTGAGCCTGGTTAATCAGGCCCAGGTGAACTATGGAAACTCTGCATCGATTCCAGAAACCCGCAACATCATTGTTGAAAAAGGTGATAGCTTTTCCTTCGCGATTACCGGCAGTGCCATCGATACTCAAAGCCTCGGTACCATGCAGGGCGCTTTGACTGAAGATACACCGGACAATTACACCTTCACTCCCGGCCCGATGGGTTCAGGTCTTGATCCGGGCAGTTATCCGATCACATTTGAGATTCGCGATAACACCAACACCAGAAGCAACAATTATTTGGGCTTGACCTTCATTGTTCCTGACCCGAATGCGCCGCGCGTCTACAACATCGAAGCGGACAAAGTGACCTATTCAGGCACAACAGCCGTACGCGTTGACCAGGATCAAAATGCATCGGTAACCGACGCCAATACAACGGAATTCCAGGGCGGCATGATGAAATTCAACGTGACCTTTACCGATGGTCAGTTGGAAGTGCTCAGCGTTGATAGTGAGGGGGATGGCGCTGGACAAATTCGGCGTGATGGCGACACGATTTATTATGAAGGTAATGCCTTCGGTACGGTTCATCCGACCCTGGATGGCGAAGGTCGTGCACTGCGCATCGACTTTACCGGCCCGACCAGCCTCGACACATTGCAAGCGTTGGTGCGCGCCTTGACCTACCGGGATACGTTTCCTTTGCGGGAGGAGGGTGATCGCGCCCTATCGCTTTATATCAAAGATCCTGATGGTCTCAGCACTTCCAACGATTTCTTTGTACATGTAGAACCGCACCCGAATGCCGGTGATTATTCCGGCCCACCATTGGAAGCAGCGAATACCATCACACTGGTAGAGGGTGATGCTATTGCGTTAAGTAATGAAAATATCAGCTATGCCGACCCGGAAGGGGAACCCATTACCTTCAACGTTACGAGCGTGACTAATGGTCGATTTGCGTTGGTGAGCAACCAGGGTGCAGCAATTACCACCTTTACCCAGGAAGACATCAACCTCGGCCGTATCGCCTTCGTTCATGACGGCAGTGAATATGCGCCGACTTACACGATTACGGCAACGGATGGTACCAATACCACCGTTCCCAGCAATGGTGTGATTAACTTCACTAATGTAAATGACGCTGGTCCCAGTTTCACCAACAGCCCGGCAACAACCGCAACAGAAGGGGTTGCCTACAGTTACGTACCAACCATTTCTGATGCTGACCTGGGTGATACACATACTTACAGCATCACCAACCGGCCTGCCTGGGCAAGCTTCGATACCACGACCGGTACGCTGTCGGGAACACCCGGTGGCGGCGATGTAACCACCTTCTCCAACATCACCATCCGTGTGACGGACAGCGGCGGTTTATTTGCAAACCGTGGTCCATTCAATATTACTGTCACGGCAGCGGCGGATACCGATGGCGACGGTGTACCCGATTATGCGGAAACCACAGCCGGCACCGACCCGAATGATGATGAAGACTTCCCGGACGGTGATAACGACGGTGTGCCCGATTATGTTGAGAGTTTTGGCGATGGCACTGACCCTGACGATGGTGACAGCTTCAAGGATACCGATGGTGATGGTGTGCCTGACTATGTGGAAGCACAGGAAGGTACCAATCCCAATGATCCGACGTCCTATCCGGATAGCGACAGCGATGGTGTACCCGATTACGTTGAAGTAAAGGATGGTACCGATCCGAACGACCCGACCTCGGCCAAAGACACGGATGGGGACGGCGTCCCGGATTATGTCGAGACTGAAATCGATGGCACTGATCCGGCGGACGACACCTCGGTCAACGACACCGACGGTGACGGTGTGCCTGACTATGTGGAAGTTGTTGAAGGCACCGACCCGAATGATCCGACCTCCAGCAAAGATACCGATGGTGACGGTGTACCGGACCATGTTGAAGGTCAGGATGGTACAGACCCGACTGATCCAACGTCCTTCACGGATACCGATGGCGACGGCGTGCCGGATTATGTTGAGGACGTAGATGGCTCTGATCCGACCGATCCCACGCTGTTCAAAGACACTGACGGTGATGGTGTGCCTGACTATGTTGAGGAGGTCGATGGTACCGATCCGACTGATCCGACCGACTACACCGATACCGACAGTGATGGTGTGCCCGATTATGTCGAAAATGTTGATGGCACCGATCCCACTGACCCGACCTCAGCCAAAGACACCGATGGTGACGGCGTACCGGATTATGTTGAGGACGTAGATGGCACCGATCCAGCCGATCCGAAGTCGGCCAAAGATACCGACGCTGATGGTGTACCGGATTACGTGGAAGAGGTCGACGGTACTGATCCGACTGATCCAACCTCAGTAAAAGATACCGATGGTGACGGCGTGCCCGATTACGTTGAGACGGAAGTTGATGGCACCGATCCTGACGACGACAGTTCCGTCAAAGATACTGATAACGACGGCGTGCCCGAC
>NZ_JBPYCU010000018.1:0-63275 GCF_051846955.1 Cellvibrio sp. ARAG 10.3 | reverse complement strand
TATACCGATACCGATAGCGACGGCGTGCCGGATTATGTCGAGAACGTCGATGGTACTGACCCTAACGACCCGACCTCAGCCAAAGACACCGACAGTGATGGTGTACCGGATTACGTCGAAAACGTAGATGGCACCGATCCGACCGACCCGACCTCGGCGAAAGACACCGATGGCGACGGTGTACCGGATTACGTTGAAGGCGTCGATGGTACCGACCCAGCCGACCCGACGTCGGCCAAAGATACCGACGCTGATGGTGTACCGGATTACGTGGAAGAGGTGGATGGTACAGATCCGACCGACCCAACGTCCTTTAAAGATACCGATGGCGACCATGTTCCCGATTACGTGGAAGACGTAGACGGTACAGATCCGACCGACCCGACCTCCTTCAAGGACACGGACGGCGACAACGTGCCGGACTATGTAGAGACCAATGAGGACAACACAGACCCCAATGATCCGCAATCGGTAAAAGATAGCGACGGGGATGGTGTGCCCGACTATGTAGAAGGCGCTGAAGGCACTGACCCGGATAGCAACAATGGCTTCCTCGACAGTGATGGCGATGGCGTGCCGGATTACGTTGAGCAGTCGGAGGGCACCGATCCCAATGATCGCACTGACTTTAAAGACAGCGATGGCGACGGTGTACCGGACTATGTGGAACGTGTGGTGGAAGGTACTGATCCGCAGGATGGCAACGACTTTGCCGACCTGGACGGCGACGGTACACCCGATTACCGCGATACCGACAATGACAACGACGGCATCTCTGACGAGGACGAAGGGCGTGCGACCAACCGCGATAGCGATGGTGATGGCATCCCTGACTACCTTGACCTCGACAGTGACAACGACGGCTTGCTGGATGTATTGGAAGGTAGCAGCGACTCGGATGGTGACGGTTTGCCGGATTACCGCGACAACGACAGCGATAACGACGGCATTCCGGATTACATCGAAGCGCCGCTGGGCGTGAAGCTGACCGGTAGCGACGCCGATAAGGATGGCATTGACGATGCGCTGGATGTGGACCTGACGGGTGGTACAGATCTGAACAATAACGGTATCGATGACGCCTACGAGCCGCGTGATACAGACGGTGACGGCATCCCCGATTACCGCGATCCGGATAGCGATGGCGACGGTATCCCGGACCGCCTGGAAGCCGACATGATCCCGCTTAGCGGCATGGACAGTGACCACGACGGTATTGATGATTTCCTTGATGTAGACCAGACCGCAGGTACTGATCTGAACGGTGACGGTATCGACGATGACTTTATGCCGACCGACACCGACGGTGACAGCCTGCCGGATTACCTCGACCCCGATAGCGATAACGACGGTATTGCAGACGGTGTTGAAGGCGGTGCGAGTGGCCTCGATAGCGACAACGATGGTATTGACGATGCCTTCGATGTTGATCAAACCGGTGGCACTGATGCCAATGGCGACGGGATTGATGACACAGCCCGACTGCGCGACAGCGATGGTGATGGCATCCCTGATCTGCGCGATCTGGACAGTGACAACGACGGCATCTACGACGTGGTGGAAGCTGGCCTGCCCGATGACAATTGGGATGGCCTGGCCGATGGTGGCGTGATAACTCACACGCCGCGTGACCGCGACGGTGACGGAATCCCGGATCATCTGGATCTGGACAGCGATAACGACGGCACGAATGATGTGGTTGATGCTGGCTTCGGACGCTTCGATGAAGACGAAGACGGGCGTATCGACAACACCACCGACGTGGATCGCGACGGTATTCCCGATGTGGTGGATTATGAAATCGGCAGCTTCGGCGGCAGTCTCGACAGCGACGGTGATGGTATACCCGATGCCCTGGACCTGGACGACGACAACGACGGTATCCCGGACTGGGTTGAGAACGGCTTCAGCTCTCCCGACCAGGTCGGCCCGGATCGCGATACCGATGGTGACGGTATCCCGGATCGCCTGGATCTGGATAGCGACAATGACGGGATTCCCGATCTTGTCGAAAGCGGATTGCGTTTCCTGAACGATGCAGATGGTGATGGGCGGATCGACAACCTCGGCGACAGCGACGGCAACGGTCTGCATGACGCTATCGATCTATTGCTCGGCGCGCTCGACACCGACGGCGACGGCACGCCGGACTTCCAGGATCTCGACAGCGATGGCGACGGTATCTGGGATTTAATTGAAGCCGGTGTATCGCGCCAACTGGATCTCAACAATGACGGTCGCATTGATGTGTTTGTTGACATTGACCGCGACGGCATTGCTGACAGCGTGGACGCGGCGGTAGCCAATGGTGTGTCTGCACCCAGATTAGTCATTCGCGATACAGACGGTGACGGCATCCCGGATTATCTGGACCTGGACAGCGACAACGATGGCTTCACCGATGACAAGGAGAACGGTGACTTTGATAACGATGGTATTCCTGATAACGAACAGGATACCGGTGAACTGAAAACAGCAGTAAAAGGATCAGGCGCTATGAACTTGTGGTTGCTGACCCTGTTGGGTCTGTCAGGTGTCGTAAGACAAGCCGTGCACCACCGTCGCCGTACGGCGGCGTTGGTGGTGGCGAGTGGGCTTGGCGTCTTGCCCGCTGCCCAGGCAGCGGCGGATGACTGTGCAGCTGGCGGTTATGAGCTTTCGCGTTGCTGGTATGCCGGTTTGGGTGTGGGTGCGGCGCACCTCAACCCGGAAGGACGTGTGAACGGCTGGGGCACCGACGGTGCCGGTAGCCTTGGGATGGAAGTGCACCTCGGTCAGTTCGTCGCGCCGGCGTGGTTTTGGGAACTCAAGTACACCGACGCCGGTGAAGCGGAATTGGGCAACCTTAATCCTGCACTGGATGAGGAAATCAGCGATGCGGCGATCCGCTACAAGATTCCCTCGTTGATGGTCGGTTATGTGGTGTGGAGCGATGTGGTGGATGTGTATGTGAAAGCGGGCATGTCTTCCATTGAAACCAAAGCCAACGACAACCGCATCGGGCAACGCAAACAAACCTCAACCCAATTTGCGTTGGGAGCAGGGGTGCAATATGCATTGCCCGATTTACCTTGGTTGGTGAATATTTCTTTCGACAGCTACGACCAGGATGCGAGGATGTTTACCTTGGGCGTATCTCGTCGCTTCGCTTGGTAACCCACTACAATGACCGTCAGACTCTAGCGGCGGAATAACCACGAAAATGCCATCCCTTGATGGCATTTTCTTTTTTAATCAGACACTTTTGTGGGGACGGCGATAATCAATTGATTCAGATCAATCCGCCTTTGCTGCAATTTGTTAGCCTGCCATTGTTCAAAAGACGAACCTCCGATGCATGCACTTGAGGCTCACATGCCGCCATTTTATTCTCCCGATAACGTCCCGCTCAGTTGGAACCCGACGCTTATCAGCCAATACGATTTAGCCGGCCCGCGTTACACTTCTTATCCTACCGCGCCACAATTCAGTGAGACTTTTTCTGAGTCGGATTTTGCGGCAGCGGTGGAGCGCAGTAATGCCAGCCAGCGACCTCTGTCGCTGTATTTTCATATTCCATTTTGCGACACCTTGTGTTTCTACTGCGGTTGCAACAAGGTGGTCACGCACAACAAAAGCCGCGCAGAACCGTACTTGCGCCGTGTTGAAAAAGAAATGGCCATGCAGGCGCAGTGGTTTGATACCGGGCGCCCGGTCAAACAATTACATTGGGGCGGCGGTACGCCAACCTTTATCAGCGATGACGAAATGGCCTGGTTGATGGCTGCTACCCAGCGGCACTTCAATCTGGTGGATGATGACTCGGGTGAATACGCCATTGAGATTCATCCCGGTCGGGTCAGCGCGAATACCATGAAACATCTGCGCAAACTGGGTTTCAACCGCGTCAGCATGGGCGTGCAGGATTTTGACCTGCGCGTGCAAAAAGCGGTGAACCGCTACAACACCCTGGAAGATGTCAGCGCGCTGGTCAATGCGTTGCGCGTGCAGGCTTATCATTCCATCAGCATGGACCTGATTTACGGTTTACCCCTGCAAACACCACAGAGCTTTTCGATCACGCTGAACAAGGTGATAGAGCTATCGCCTGACCGACTATCCTTGTTCAACTACGCCCATTTGCCACATTTATTCAAAAGCCAGGCGTTGATCAAAGACAGCGATTTGCCTTCGCCGCAACAAAAACTCGATATTCTGGCGATGTCGATCGAAACATTGCAAAACGCCGGTTATGTGTACGTGGGCATGGATCACTTTGCCAAACCGGATGACAGCCTGGTACAGGCGCAGCGGGCAGGGGTGTTACAGCGCAATTTCCAGGGTTACTCCACCCACGGTGATTGCGATCTCCTGGCTTTTGGTGTGTCATCAATCAGCGCCTTCGGTGGCGTGTACGTGCAGAATGCCAAACTGGTTGAGCTGTACCAGCAATTAATTGATGCAGACAAACCGGCCTCGGTGCGCGGCTTCACCTTGAGCGATGAAGATCATCTACGGCAGTTTGTGATCAATCAGTTGATCTGCCATTTCTATCTCGATTTTGATCAGGTACAGCAACGCTTTGGTGTCAATCCAGCGGTTCACTTCGCCACAGAATTGGCTGAGCTTGTACCGATGGTGGAAGATGGGCTATTGACCCTGAGCGATAAAGGGATTCAGGTACACAACACGGGACGATTGCTGATCCGGCGTGTGTGTATGGTATTTGATGAATACCTGAACAGCGGCAGCGGGATTCGTTACTCAAAAGTGATCTGACATGACAGGGAAAACGTTTATGGGGTGAAGCTAAAACTGAGAAAAATTTACAGTTGTTTACCTTTATACGGGATGCTTTTGATTGCTAACGGATTGTTTTTAGGGAATCCTCACGGACGAATTCCCACCCAGTATGTGTAACCCTAGCGGAGACTAATCCATGAAGATGAAATACCTGATGACCCCCGTTTTATTAACCCTCATGTCGATGCAGGCTATGGCCGATGATTGCAGTGTAACTATCGATAGCACTGACACCA
The DNA here is from genome assembly GCF_051846955.1 of Cellvibrio sp. ARAG 10.3. Classification (NCBI taxonomy): domain Bacteria; kingdom Pseudomonadati; phylum Pseudomonadota; class Gammaproteobacteria; order Cellvibrionales; family Cellvibrionaceae; genus Cellvibrio; species Cellvibrio sp. ARAG 10.3. The sequence continues at coordinate 58,257 of NZ_JBPYCU010000018.1, read as the reverse complement.
TGAAGTTCGATAAAAGCGAAATTGTGATTGATAAATCCTGCAAGGAATTTACCGTCAACCTTACGCATTCCGGCAAGTTGGCAAAAAATATCATGGGTCACAATGTGGTGATCACCAAAGCGGCTGATGCGCGTGCGGTGGCCAGTGATGCTATCGGAGCGGGTTTGGAAAACCAGTACGTAAAACCTGGCGATGAGCGCGTGATTGCGTTTACTGACATCATCGGCGGTGGTGAGAAAACCTCCGTTACCTTCAGTGTAGATAAATTAACGGCCGGTGAGGATTACACCTTCTTTTGTTCGTTTCCCGGCCATATCAGCTTGATGCAGGGCTCGGTCTCCATCGGCTCATAAACCGAAGCGGGTAGCGGTGATATGCCGCTACCCTTGGTTACATTTTCTCTGGGGCTCGCCAGCCGTTTTTTGGAATCTCTCGCCATAATACCCTGACGCATTTTTCTTCTGCTAGCCATTCTCAATGCCTGTTTTCGCGAAATTTTTTAATTATTCCCTTCCCTGAACTATGCTCTATCTAACACCCCGGGCCCGACTGAAATGGCATTGGAGTGGAATATAGTGGTTTTCAAACACAGGGTTTTACAGGATGAGAAAGAACCTACCCATAACGGTTAACGAGCGTCGTTTTCCCTCCCATGTCAAATTAATCTCCGTCACCGATACCCAGGGCACGATCCTGGATTGCAATCAGGAATTTGTTGATGTCAGTGGCTTCAGTCGCGACGAATTGATTGGCCAACCCCACAACATTGTTCGACACCCGGAAATGCCGCCAGCAGCATTCAAGATTATGTGGGAACATTTAAAAGCCGGTAAGCCCTGGATGGGCCTGGTAAAAAATCGCTGCAAGAACGGCGACTATTATTGGGTCGATGCCTATGTCACACCGGTTACCCAGAATGGCAAAGTGGTGGGTTACGAATCGGTGCGCTCATGTCCCAAAGCGGAAGATGTTGCCCGCGCATCAAAAATTTACCCGATGCTGCTGGAAGGCAAGGGCTACTCGGTGAGTAGCAAAATACCAGCAGAAAACATTCTGCTGGTTGCGGGCTTGCTCGCGGCGTTGATCGCGTTCTTTGTTGACTACAAAAACCTGGCGGGCATTTTGTTGGTGGCGAGCACCATCGCCTACGCCGTATGGAGTTCTTTCAACAAAAAAGCGATGTTTGATTCACTCAACAACATGCTGTCCAAAGCCTTTTCCCATGATCTGGCTGCAGTTACCTATACCGATTCTTCCGGTGTCCTGGGCAAGGTGAAGGTGGCGATCCTGAGCCAGGAGGCGCACCTGGGTGCGGTGATAACGCGGATCGAACATGCGGCGGCATCGGTGTCGAGAGAGTCCGACAAAGGCGAGGCGCTAACTACGTTAATGGTCGAAAAAGTGGAACGTCAGCAGGCAGAAACCATTCAGGTATCGGCTGCAATGAATCAAATGACCACCACCATCGGTGAAGTCGCGCGGCACGTATCGGATACGGCGCAGCACGCCGATGAGGCCAGTCAGCTTGCCAACCATGGTAACCAGCTGGCGCAAAGCGCGAGCGTGTCGATTGATGAATTGCGCAAGACGGTTCATCGCATCAGCGAATCGGTTGCCGGTGTTGCGCAACAAACGCAGAATATTTCCCAGGCCGCGCAAATCATTGAGCAAATTGCAGACCAGACAAATCTGTTAGCACTGAACGCGGCCATTGAAGCGGCACGTGCCGGTGATCAGGGGCGCGGTTTTGCGGTGGTGGCTGATGAAGTCAGGCACCTTGCCCGACGTACCCAGGATTCCACCAAGGATATTTACAACATCGTCAATGCATTGAAAATGGAAGCGTCATCGGCGGTTCAGGTGGCTGAAAAAGGTTTGGAAGATGCAGAGCAGGGCGCGGTCAAGGTTAGTGAGAGTACCAAGGCATTAAATGGTATTAATGAAGCGGTCAACCAGATCGCCCAGATGTCGACACAAATGGCCACTGCGGTCGATGAACAAGCCCATGTTGTGGAGGATGTAAATCGGCAGATCAGTAATATTTCTGATCTTGTCAATGAGAGTGAAGATGCAGTCAATAACACCGCGACCTCTATCCGGCAGTTAAAATCTGTGTCCAACGAATTGCATGAATTAGTGGTGCGGTTCAAACGTAAATAACCAAGGCTGTTTTGTGATCATCTCTTCTGGTTGGTTTTTTATTCATCGCCGAGCCATTGGATAAAAACCAACCTGCATTTCCCGCCTGAAGTTCCCCTGTCACAAAAATTTCATCTAAATGCATAAAAGCGCGCAATAAAAATGAAACGAACGCCGTTTACCTTGCCGTTGCGTTTCTATTTCCCATCAGGAACCTGGGTACTCACAGGCACCGGGAAGGAGTCTTCTCTTGTTTACAAGAAGTAGAAATAGCTGAGCATTCATTTTTACTAACTGCGATGAATAAGAGGTAGGCAAGTTGAAAAACAACACAACAAATACCATCAAGTTAAACAAGAATAACTTGAGCCTGGCAATCGGCAGCACTATCGTTGGCGCGGCACTGGCAACAGGTTCTTTCCAGGTCATGGCGCAGGCACCGAGCGAATCACAACCCTTCCTGGAGGAAATCGTGGTTACCGGTGGCTATGCAAAAAGTCTTGAACAAGCCATCGATATCAAGCGCACTTCTGTTGGCTTTTCTGATTCAATCGTTGCTACCGACATCGCTGACTTCCCCGAACAAAACCTGGCAGAAGCTCTGCAACGTATGCCGGGCGTTACCATTGAGCGTAATAAAGGTTTGGGCAGCCGCGTTAATGTGCGCAGTTTGCCAAGCGAATTCACCCATGTGTCTATCAACGACCTAGCGACGGCGTCAGGCAGTGGCGGTCGTGATGTCGAGTTCGATATCTTCGCCTCTGAAATTATTCAAAGCGTCACCGTACAAAAATCGCCCACCGCTGCCGATGAAGAAGGTGGCATTGCCGGTTCGGTGCTGATTTCTACGGCGCGTCCGTTCGATTACAACGAACCCAAATTTGTTGTCTCTGCTGAAGCGGCCCATAATTCAATCTCTGAAGAGGTTGATCCAAAAATATCTTTCCTGGCCAGCAACACCTTTGGCAACTGGGGTGCGTTGGTGTCTTTCTCCGCGTCCGAGCGTACCAACAGAACTGACTCCAATTCCGGTATCAACTTCCGTCCGTTGTCACGCTGGACTGAAAAAACCGGTTCATCACAATGGCAATCAGATCAAACCATTGACGTGCTTGAGCGCGATACCGGTGTGGTGATTACCGATCCGTTTGATAAGGAACAAACCAACCGTGTGGTGTTCCACGATAAGGTCGGTGATCGTGCTTATTTGAATGAACAGGAAAAGTGGGGCGCGACAACCTCCTTGCAATTCCAGCCCAGCGGTAGTTTCAGTCTGACCTTCGATGCGATGCTCGGCGGTTACGATAATACCGAAGATGAATACGATGCAGCGGCTTATACAGCATCCAGTATCAGCGCGCTGGAAACCGTGCATGAGTTCGATAGTACTACCCTGGCTGAACACGGTATTGTTGTGTTGCGCGATGTGTCTTATGCAGCTACCCAGCACGAATTCCTGAGCAAGGAAAACGTTCATAAAACCGACTACACCCAATACAGTCTGACGATGGATTGGGAAATTGCCGGTTGGATCATTGAAGGTTTGGTGGGTTATTCAGGTGCAGAAAAAACCTCTGATACCAGCAACCTGAAACACGTGGCTTTTGCACCATCGCGCTCGCGTTTTACCTCAACCGGTGGTGTAACTGTTGTTAGCGCCAACCCGAACAGCATCGACATGTATAACTCGCCAGAGCGTTATCTGTTCGATTCTTATGAAGTCAATCTGGAGGAGATCCAGGACGATAAATCTGCTGCACAGCTGGATTTTATCAAGCCGCTGCAATGGGATTTCCTGCCGGTTTTGGATCAGGTTCAGTTTGGTGTGCGTTACACCGATAAATCCAAAGAGCGTAACCGCGGCACAAATAATGTGAGAGGCCCGGCAGAGGGTGATACCTCCTGGCGCAATGTCCGAACCTTGCAAGACAGCGAGTTAACCCCGATTTCCGATCTGGTTCCCGGTGGTGAATATTTGTCTGAGTCATCCAGCAGTCCGAGCTGGTCGCAAGTTTCCAACAGCTATGCGCGCAACGAATTCCGTTACGATGGTTTCGGTGTGGAATTTGCGGATAGCGAGTACTATCGCGTTGACGAAGAAGTGGTAAGCCTTTACGCCATGGCCGATTTCAAATTTGATATCGCCGACATGCCAGTGTTGATCAATGCAGGTGTGCGTTCAGTAGATACATCGGTACTGTCTTTCGGTTATCACCAGGTGCAGAATTCAGATGGTTCTACCGGTTATACACCGACACCAATCTCCAAAGAAGGTAGTTATACCGACGTGTTGCCCAGCCTCAATATGACCATGGAGCTGACCGATACGCTGTTGCTCCGTGCTGCGGCATCCGAGACATTAATGCGCCCGGCCTTGGGTGACATTGCCTATAAGCGCACCGTCAGCGTCAACGATTTCAAATACTACGATGGCAATCCGGATCTGAAACCCACTTATGCTGATCAGTGGGAAATCGGTTTGGAATGGTACATGGATGAAGGTGTGCTCTTTGCCGCATCTTATTTTGAAAAAGAAATTGAAGGCGTGGTGCGTGAATCGCTGACCGGTATCGTCAGAGACGTCACCAAATACAATGCTAACGGTACCATTGACGGCGTGTATGACTTCGAGATTTACCAGAAGGTGAACGCAGAAGGTTCCTACGATGTATCCGGTGTTGAATTGATTGCACAATTCCCCTTGAACATCATTCACGAATCCCTGGACGGTTTTGGTATCAATGCCAACCTCACCATGCTGGACAACTCATTGACCGGCGAGTCTGATCTGGATATTCCGGCACCACCGGAAGGTCTGGCGGATCGAACTTATAACCTGACGGCCTACTACGAAAACGATAAATTCGACGCGCGTATTTCTTACAACTACAAAGACAAGTATGTAGAGTACATCGCGAGCGATATGTATCCGGTTTATCGTGATGCCTACGGTCAGACAGATATGGCCTTGGGATACCAGGTGACTGACAACGTGAAGGTTACCCTGGAAGGTATCAACATCACGGATGAAGAAACCTCTGCGTACACCATTGATCCGTCGTTCCCGAGTATGTACGAGTTTTCGGGCCGCCGTATCAGCCTTGGCGTCAGAGCTGACTTCTAAGTGTAACGGTTATCGACCTGCCAAAAGGGATGCCCGAGAGGGCATCCCTTTTTTATTTCTCGCACATTATTTACGCAGGCCCTGCCATCGCCAATGGCGAATCTCCGGCATGTCTTCACCGTGTTCCTCAATATAAAATGTATGCTCCCTGAGTTTGTCATTGATCATCTGCCGTAGGCCGTCCAGGTCGAATCCGCTGTGGGGGATGCGCTCAATCACGGCGCGTAACAGGTGAAAGCGATCCAGCCTGTTCATCACCACCATATCAAAAGGCGTGGTTGTGGTGCCTTCCTCCTGGAAGCCGTGCACATGAAAATTCTGATGGTTGGTGCGGCGATAGGTCAGGCGATGAATCAGGGCAGGGTAGCCGTGATAGGCGAAGATCACCGGCTTGTCATGCGTAAACAGATTATCAAAATCTTCATTATGTAAGCCGTGAGGATGTTCACTGGGCGATTGGAGTTTCATTAAATCCACAACATTGATCAAGCGCACTTTTAGCTCGGGTAAATGCGTATGCAACAACTGTACGGTGGCCAGAGCTTCTATTGTCGGCACATCCCCGGCGCAGGCAATAACCACATCCGGTTCCTGCTCACCCGTATTGCTTGCCCATTCCCACACACCGATACCCGCCGCACAATGATCAATAGCAGCATCCATACTTAACCACTGCGGCTGTTCATTTTTACCGGCGACAATGACATTGATGTAATTGCGACTGCGCAAGCAGTGGTCGGTAACAGACAGTAAGGTATTGGCATCTGGTGGCAAGTAAATACGAATCACCTCGGCTTTTTTGTTAACGACATGATCGATAAAGCCCGGATCCTGATGACTGGTGCCATTATGGTCCTGTCGCCAGACGTGCGAAGACAGTAAATAATTCAGTGAGGCTATCGAGCGGCGCCAGGGAATATGGTTGGCCACTTTTAACCATTTGGCATGTTGATTGACCATGGAATCAACAATATGAATAAAGGCTTCGTAACAGGATAAAAAACCGTGGCGCCCGGTGAGCAGATAACCTTCCAGCCAGCCCTGGCATTGATGTTCGCTTAATACTTCCATCACGCGCCCATCGGCAGCCAGTTTGTCATCACCGCTTACTGTTTCTGCCATCCAGGTGCGTGCCGTCACGTCCAATACATCCTGCCAGCGATTGGAATTATTCTCGTCGGGGCTAAAGAGGCGAAAGTTTTTACTCGGCAGATTCCGGCTCATTACATCGGCTAAAAATTTTCCCATCACGCGGGTCGCTTCGGCATCAACTGCGCCGGGGGCAGGAATAGGCAGCGCGTGGGTGCGAAAATCCGGCATGACTAAATCTGTTAGCAACATGCCGCCATTCGCATGGGGATTGGCCCCCATGCGCCGCTTGCCCGTAGGTGCCAGCGCGGCCAACTCGGGAATCAGTTTGCCATGTTGATCAAACAGTTCATCCGCGCGGTAGCTACGCAGCCACCGGTCCAGGATGGCCAGATGATCTGGATTACCCATATTGCTTACCGGTACCTGATGAGAACGAAAGGTATTTTCGACCGCTTTGCCGTCGACTTCGTCCGGCCCGGTCCAACCTTTCGGCGAGCGCAAGATAATCATCGGCCAACGCGGTCTGCCACTGATGCCCCGCATACGCGCATTGTGTTGGATGCTGCGTATGTCTCCTAATACCTGATCCAGCGTTGCCGCCATTTGTTGATGCATGGTTTCTGGTTCATCGCCTTCAACAAAATAAGGCTGATAGCCATAGCCGATAAAGAGTGCTCTCAGTTCATCGTGCGGAATTCGTGCAAGCAATGTTGGGTTGGCAATTTTATAACCATTCAGGTGCAGGATAGGTAACACGGCGCCATCGTTGACCGGATTAAGAAATTTGTTGGAATGCCAGCCGGTGGCCAAGGGCCCGGTTTCTGCTTCGCCATCCCCCACCACACAAGTGACGATTAAATCCGGATTATCAAACGCAGCGCCGAATGCATGGGATAACGAATAACCCAACTCACCGCCTTCGTGAATGGAGCCGGGGATGTCCGGCGCAACGTGACTGGGGATACCCCCCGGAAATGAAAATTGTTTGAACAACCGCTGCAGGCCGGCTTCGTTTTGGGGAACCTCGGGATACTTTTCACTATAAGAACCCTCGAGATAAGTGTTCGCGGCCAATGCAGGACCGCCATGACCCGGCCCGGTAATAAAGATCATGTTGAGATCGTGCTGCTTGATAAGGCGATTTAAATGCACGTAGATAAAATTCAAGCCGGGTGTGGTGCCCCAATGGCCCAGAAGCCGTGGTTTTACATCGGTCGCTGACAGCGGCTTTTTCAACAAAGGATTGGCATAAAGATAAATTTGCCCGACCGATAAATAGTTGGCCGCACGCCAATACGCATTCATCTTGTGCAGTAAATCAGTGTTTAACGGGGTTGCTTTTGCCGTGATGGCATCAGTGTTGGTGGGATGCATCGCGATGATTCCCTCTTCATTGATGGTGGTCAGTGATGCGCGCGTCGAATCTGGGAGACCAATGCATACTGCGGTATGTCTGCCTTGCGCAGTTCGCTTTGCCCTACCAAGGGGTAAACCTGTTGCGCTATCACCAGTTCTTCGTTTGTCGGTATCACCATGGTGAGCACCTGACTGTCGGCTGCTGAGATAGCGGCAGCATTGGTGTTATTTTTTTGGGCGTCGAGTTTTATGCCCATGAATTCAAGCCCTGCACAAACGCGTGCGCGTATTTCCGACAGATTTTCGCCAATACCGCCGGTGAAGATGATGGTATCTACACCTTTCAATGCCCCGGCCAGGGCGCAAATCCATTTTTTCGTTTGATAACAAAATAACTCTACAGCGTCTGCTGCGCGCTGATCATCATGCTCATGTAGCAGTAGTTCCCTGATGTCCGAACTGATTTCAGAAATGCCCAGCAAACCGGATTCATGGTTGACCATGTGTTGAAAAGCTGCCGCGCTCATCTGTTCTGTTTGTGCAAGATAAGCGTATAAACCCGGATCCAGATCACCGGAGCGACTACCCATGGGGAGGCCGGCAGTGGGTGTGAGCCCCATACTGGTGTCTACACTTTTACCTTGATACGCCGCCGTCAGGCTGGCGCCATTACCCAGGTGCGCCATAATCACCCGGCCGCTTGCGCGCCGGGACCCTTCAAGATGCCGCAACTCTTGCAACAGGAAAGTGTAAGACAAGCCATGAAAACCATAACGACGAATGCCTTGATTAAAATAACGGCGTGGAATAGCCAGGAGTTGTGCAACCTTGGGCAGGGAGCGATGGAAAGCAGTATCGAAACACGCGATCTGAAGAACGTCCGGCATATCTTTCGCGATGGCTTTGATAAGCGAGATTTCTTCCGGCAGGTGTTCAGGATCGATAGCAACCCATTCTTCGAGTGTTGTCAGCATGGCGGGTGTAACAATCTCAGCCTCGCGATAAAGCGGCCCGCCATGAACCACCCGGTGACCTACGGCCAGCAGCAAATTAGTATCGATATGGGTATTGATCCATTGCAGCAAAAGATGGATAGGGGACTGGTTTGCTCGCTCTGTTAGCGAATAGTCCTGTGTCTCCAGTGAGGCGCGTTTGAGGATGCCGCTTTCTTCCAGTTTCTCCAGGTCACCCTGATGCAGGCTGGCATTAATGTGCAATTGTGAGGAACCGATACCGGTCATCTTTCCGCTCAATACACAATGGATCGAGACATCATTTTCCGTTTGGGGCGATTCGAAGAGCGCGAATTTGATGCTCGATGAACCTCCATTAATTGTCAGGACATAAGCTTGGTTGGCTGCCATAAACAGAATCACCGTATAACCAGTACAGGCACAGTGGTATTCGCGAGTACTTTTTGTGTTTCACTGCCGAGAAATAATTTGTTTAGTCCTTTTCTGCCATGCGAGGCCATAAAGATAACGTCGCAACCACATTTTTCGGCAGCATTGACAATTTCTTCGTAAGGATTGAAGTTGATAGCCGTCATCGTTTTGCAACTCACCCCGGCTGCCTTCGCCGCATCGGACACGCGCTGCACATAATCGTGCGCTAATTTGAACACTTGCTCGTCGTGCAGGTGTTGCCATTCCTCCATGTAGAGCGGGTCGGGTGCCATGCCGTCATGCAAGGGCAAATAAGGTTCCGCAACAGAAATGGCTACCAGCTTGGCATCCGCATCTTTTGCAAAGTCCACAGCATATTTAATGACTTTATCCGACAAGGGCGAACCGTCTGTCGGCACCAGAATATTTTTGAACATGATGAGAACCTCTTGGTGGAAGGGGGTAGCGCGGCGATGTTACAGATCATTATCAACTTATTACCTGTCGACGTTATGATCTACATCAATAGATTTGTACCTCCTCAACCGGCTAAAACCACTTTCAACGCCATCAGGAAGCGAGATCGACAATATATAACCAGATCAAGTGCTTCTAAAAAGTATCGACTATCGTTTTTTTGAATATATCCCGATAGATACAAGCGAAGCGGCTTTTATTATTGATATTCCTATAGCTTATTAACAGGAAGAAAATTGAAATTTCACCTGGCCGGTATGGAAAATGCTATGGCGTAAATTTGTAATTCTGTGACCCAGTGTCTACCTTAAAAAAGATATCCATTTGCAAATGCAGGAAAACCTTCTAAAGGCAGGACACATAACATGGCTACAAAAACCCCGCGCACGACTGATCAGGACGAGGTTATTACCAACGAAAAATCCCCGGCAGTAATCAAGAAGTATGTTAAACGTCATTCGTCCGTGGGAGGCAATGCCTTTGCGAGTGATAGCTATATGTACTTTACCGAGAGCGATTTAAATAAAATCCTGGTCAATCTCGACCAGCTGCGCAGCAGTGTTTTCCCCAATATCAATCCCGATATCGAAGACAGTCTGAAAAAGCAGCAGGATTTTCCTTCCGTGTGCCTGATTGGTTTAGGGCGTTGTGGTTCCAATATTGCCCTGGATGTCGCATCCCTGGTGTACAGCGCGCGCAGCTTCTACCTGAACGAATTCAACAACGAAGAACGTCAGCATCGCGAACAGGAGCGCCCGATCAGTTGGATCAAGCGCAGCCTGAGTTTATCCAACACGGCCGCAACCAAGCCGGTGTTTTTGATTGAACCCTTGGTGATGTTGGGCGATCTCGATAAAGATATTGAAGGTCGCATCCGCTTCTCCAGCAAAGGGGAGAAGAGCGGTTTCCTGTATGACTACACCAAGATGAAGATCATGGATCTTTCCGAGGTGCATGCGGGGGGCGCAGGTAATGCGCCGATCCTGGGGCAGTACCTGGCCAAGATTATTCTGAATAAAGATACGCAACGTTTTTCCAACGCCGATTGGAAATTTATTCATTCGTACCTGATTGATTCCTGCGGCATTAAAGCCAACCAGTCGCGGCTGTATTTTTATATCTTCAGTGCGGGTGGCGGTACCGGTTCAGGCATGGCATCCGAATTTGGTCTGGCTCAGCAGTACGCCTACATGAGCAAAACCTTTGATACCCGATCTCCCAATGAAGACGAAGAAAATCGCGGTCATTCGTTTGTGTTCGAGCCGATCTTCACCAGTGGTATCTGCATCCTGCCGAATATTTCCGATCACGGCGGTGAAATGTCAGAAGCCTTGCATATCAATGCCGGGCGCCTGTTATGTAAATACCTGGCGGAAGAGTGGGATTTTTCCTACAACTTTGACAACGAAGACACCAACGATGCCAGTGTGATGCATCGCATCCGCCCCTGGAATGCGATGATGTTGATCTCTAACGACATCATGCGTTATGCCGAGGAAACCGACGATGGCGACATCCAGCATATCGACGTTAATGCCATGGAAAAGTACGCGAACCAATATATTTCCCAACAGATCTTTAACATCCTGACTGCCCAGGCCGTCACCACGGATTACGACGAAAATTATTTCCGTCGAGCGGGTATTGATATCGGTGAAACGATTCGCCTCGACGCCAACGACCTGTTTATGAGCCTCGCGGGTCCGGTCGCGGTGGCTTACGCGGAATCGGTGATTCCCGATGCTGCGTTGAATACCGACAAAGTAAAGATCTATGACAAGCACAATGATGACCTGGATATCGATGATCTGTTCTTTCGTTCCATCGACCTGCCGCATTTCAACAAAGTCACCCAGGCAATCGAAGGGATCAGCCTGCTGCCGATTGAATCCGGCCGTTACCGCGAAGCCCTGCAAAATTACCTTGACAATGATTACAACCCGGCAGAACTGAAAGACCTGCATTTCTTTAAAAACTGCTCCTCCGTGGTGTCCATTGTTTCCTTGCCCAAAGATTACAAACTGTCTTACATGGACCTGAACAAACTCAAGTCCCATTTGAACAGCTTGTTTCCTAACACCACGCTGAAACGCTATGCGCTGGTGATCGGTGCTTCAGCCAATATCTCGCTGACCACGCTGATCGCCAAAAGCCCCTGTCTGAGTGACGATTTCCTCACCCTGATCGTCGCCTACATCAAACGCTGCTTCGCCCAGGACGACTACCGCTTTGATGACAAGATCGATATGTCGATGCTCGATTTCATCCGCTCCGACAAGTTCGACGAGAAATTGATCGACGATATGCTCAACGAACACGAAAACCCGGCCAAGATCCTCGATACCAACTGGTACGCGATCAAACCCATGTACGAGAAAAAATACCGCGAATTAATCAACAACAACGATAAATTCGTGTCCATCAACGATATTCGTTTGTCGCGCGACAGCGTTAAAAAAGCGATTAAATACCTGCGTGAGATCTATCGCCACAAGATCAGTAAAACGCGAGTGATTTCGTTGAATGATCAGGGGGCTGAGGTTAAGACTGGGAGAAAGAAAGGTGGTTAAAGCAATCCCTAATGGTTTTTTTACATTGTAATAAGGAGGTTTATGGGTAATAAACTCAACAAAATCATGATGTTAAGCTCAATTGCTCATTGAAGTATTGGCGTCTATTGCCACTGGAGGAAAACTCATTTATATTTCCTTCCAAAGCTCACATCTCGCGTAAGGATTAAGGACTAAGCGCGGAATCTTACTCAGGGACTGCCTGATTACAGCTTCCCCTCTTCATCAAAAATATCCTTCCTATTTATCTGTGTAGCTTTAGTACAGATATATTACTTCCTCAAAAGTTTAATAACTATTCCAGCGTTTGCATGGAGGATTCATGTTCCGTTCGCTATTACTGTTAATCGCTTTTTTATCTCTCGGCTTTATACAATCCTCTCAGGCGGCGGAAATCGGCACCCATAACTATGATATTTATGTTGGTGATATCAATAGTGATGGGGATGATGACTTCTACTTTCATGGCAAACCCTTAACATTAATATTGCATGGTGATATAGCAACCCCCATTCTATTGCATGCCCCAACTAGTTTTGTTATTTACGGGGATTATGATACTTACGCAAGTCCTGCTGAATATTCTCTTACCTCAATAGAGATTGCAGCAAGAGTTGCTGCTGGTACTTTAAAGCTATACAAAAATAACCACGATTTTTATATCTGGAGCAACGGAAATGCGGGCCTGAATAATGTCTTATTGCGGGGTAGTGATTCATATGCACCAGCTTTGTTGTTATCCAGTTCGACAAACAATACTTTTCCCCTGCTAAGCCAAGTTTATAACACCTCTGGAAACTCTAATCTCAGTGACAGAAGCCTTCCCATAACATTTCAAGACATTAATTATGACGGTAGGAAAGACGTAATTGTCGGCTCTTATTCAAGCGACAGGGGTGAATATGCCTTTGTTGCTGACTCCGGGGGGATACCCGCCGTACAGTATCGTGAGCTGTCGCCATCTATAGATAGTCCTTTGCCAAGTGGAGCAACGCATGTCGGTATAACTCCTGGTGAATTCCGTGTTGATGAATCAGGTGCGGCAACCTATAGCGTTCCTATCATGCTTGCTGAAGGAACAGCGGGTGTAACCCCTCAGCTATCTTTAAATTATTCGAGCTTAGGTGCTAATGGAATAGCAGGAAAGGGATGGTCGCTTGGAGGGCTGTCATCCATTACGCGATGCCGTCAAACGTTGATTCATGATGGAACTTCCAAGCCTATTACTTGGACTGCACAAGATCGCTTTTGTATAGATGGCCAGCGCTTGATGTTGGTTTCTGGTACATATGGTGCTGCTAATAGTACCTATAAAACTGAGTTAGATAACTTCGCATTAGTTACAGCAAAAGGTGGTAGTACAGGCCACCCCGCTTATTTCCTCGTTGAAGCAAAGGATGGATCTACCTCGGTATACGGCAACACTACGAATGCTAAAGTGACTGGAGGAGCGGCGAACACAACCTTGACATGGGCAATAAATCGCTTTCAGGATAACGTAGGAAATGCAATTGATTTCGTCTATGAAGGCAATGGATCAAATGGTCAGCGCATTAAAACGATTCACTATGCCTTTCCATCAGTAAATTCTTCAGCAACGGCAAGCGCACGAACAGACTCAAAAGCAAGCATAATATTTGATTATGAAGCGCGAAGCGACATTTCTCCTGCATACATAGCTGGCCATGCATTTGGATTGACGCAGCGGCTCAAGCAAATCAGAGTTAATAACGAAGGAGCAGAGCTGCGCCGTTACAACCTTACCTATATGTCAACGCAAACATCTGACGCCCGTTATAAAAATAAAATTAGCCGTTTGCAACATATTCAAGAGTGTCGCCAAGTAGATAGCGCTACATTAGCGTGTTTGCCAGCTACGACATTTAATTGGGGTGGTGGTACACATGTGGCGCTAAATCAAACAATGGAAACAATAGATTTTCCCGATGCAACTGATGATAAGTATGTGCTGAATAATTTGTTTGCTGATGTGACTGGTAATGGGAAACAAGACCTGATTTATTTGATGTACGAAAGAAGTTATGCCACATCCAGTCTGCCGAACAAAGCAAGCCTTGCCGTTCGGATTAAATACGCTGATAGTACAGCTTCATCCATGATTCCTTTGGGTATGGTAGATAATTATAATCAAATTAAGATAAACATGCTTGATTACAATGCTGATGGTCGTCAGGATTTGGCTGTATATGATTCGGGTTGGAAGATTTATGTTTCTACAACAAGGCCTGATGGGACTTGGAAGATAGATTCATCAAGCACGGTCATTTCGACTTTGAGTTTCCTTGATAAAAATACGTTCTTTGCTGATATTAATGGTGATGGTTTAGTTGATGCGATTTCCAATAACGGCTATCGGTTATTGGGGCGTAATGAACAGCTAAATTCTTCCGCTACAGCATACTCTTTCAAGAACTTCACGAGCTTTCAATGGGAAGCCGTTACAAATTTCCCAGAGGTAGCGACATCTCAACCTTCTTTTACTGGTCTTAGTGATTGCCGGCATGATGGGTATGAAACTAAAGTTCTCCCCGAGACTATGGGGGATTTTAACGGTGATGGTGTGGCCGATTTCATTGGCACCTACACAAGAAAATTCTCCTGTATAGCTTCAGGCAGCTCCAGTAGAGTAATAGTTCCTCATGATAATTATTATGTATTAGCCTTTGATCAAGGTGTGTTAAAAAACTACAGTCAAGAGAGGGTATTGATCCAATATACAGTAATGGATTTGAATGGCGATGGGTTATCAGATCTGCTTTATTCTTCGGGTCAAAATCGAATTAATTATCGGCTTAATAATGGAAATGGCTTTAATGCTGCGGTTGCCTGGATTGACTTGCCTTATTACGGTAGTTCTTCTCAAAGAGCTGTACCACAATATTTAGATTTTAATGGGGACGGTGCAACAGATATCGCATGGCATGACCGTAATACTGGAAAATTGTCGGTACGTTTATGGGGGGATACCGAGTCCTTTAATGTGCGGGATGTTGGCGTTCACGCCAAAACTAGCCATCTTTTGATGGACGTAAGTGGGGATGGTGTTATTGATTACATAAGAATCACATCCGCAGCACTAACAGGCTATCGAGGTGTAATGGCCGTTGCTGGTGAACCTATTCCTTGTCACTACGTTTATCATCAAGGGAATGCTTCTTGCGTGGGCGGAAACCCTAACCCATCCGATCCTGTGCCAAGCGATGAGCAGCATAATGCGATTATTAGCATCCAAAATGGACTAGGCGGTATAACCAAAATTATATATGGCACATTATCGAATAGTGGCCATTATTCAACCACTGATGTCAATGCCACGGTTACCCAGCATACATACCCCACTAATTGCACTGGACATCCTCAATGCCCCGCGACATATACCTACACGGTTACTGATGCAAGCAGTTTCTATTCACGCCTAAATGGCGGTTGGGATTTGCCGGACGACAGCGTCACATTAATTTCAGGCAATGACACCAAGGGTGCCCCGGTACTGGAAGTTAATGGTCCTGCATTTATTGTTGCAGAAGTGCAAAGTAGTGCTCCCACTGCAGAAAATGCTAACGCTCTAAGCAAAGTAGAATATTTTTACGCGGAAGCGAAAATGCAGGCGTCTGGCCGGGGTTTCCTCGGTTTTAATCGCTTGACAACTATTGATAAACAAACAGGTATTTCAACAACAACAACCTATCGCCAGGATTTTCCTTTCAACGGTCAGCCTTTATCTACCACTATTCACTCTGCAACCGGTTCAGCAGGGAAGATGCTGAGCAGTGCGGTAAATGAATGGGACTATAAAGAGATTGTTGGGCCGGATAACACTAAGCGCTATCAACCGTTCGTCAAAAAGAGCACGGAGAAAACCTACGCACTTAAAAGTGGTGGCAGTGAGCAAGGTGATCTATTGCAAACGGTGGTCACTGAAACAGAGCTGTATTCAGATGCCTATGGCAATACTAAAAATATCAAAGTAACCACAACGGATGGCTCTACAACACTTGTTAAAAATACCTACAGCGAGTATGGAGCCACGGATTGGGAAAAGCGTATGGGGCGCTTGTCAAGAGTCGAAGTTACTACAAATAACGATAGCAACAATAAGCGTATATCAACATTTGAATATTACGGAGGCGGAGAAACCGGCGGATTTCGTGGAATGCTGAAGAAAGAAATGATTGAGCCAGGGAATGCATTAGGTACAACCACAACCTATACCTACGATGGTTTTGGGAACAAAACGGGTGTTTCCACCGTTGCACTTGGGTCATCTGGTCAGGATGAGACCAGAACTACGACAACTACCTATAAAGATAACAAGGGCAGATATATCCAATCTACCAGTAATTCCCTTGGGCATACATCAACCATTAATTCTATAAATAGCTTTGGTTCCCCCACGCGTATTACAAGTGTAAACGGACTTACTACGAATATTTTTTACGATGCATTAGGCAGTGAATATATGCGCAAGGATGCAACAGGCGCATGGACTCGAACAGATACCATTTACTGCGGGCAAGGGGTTAGTTGCCCTGCTGGAGCAGTCTACCGCTCGTGGAAGCGGGCTGCTGGAGGTGGCGGTACCATTGAATATTTCGATGTACTAGGCAGAAATATCCGGACAACGACAATAAGTTTTGATGGTCGTCATGCCCATGTTGACACCGAATACGATAATTTGAGTAGAGTGAAGCGGCAAAGCAATCCCTACTACAATGGTGGCTCAATCAGTGGTTGGACCGAAAACGACTACGATATTCTTGGGCGTGTTGTTAAGGTGACAGGCCCAGATAATTCTGAAATTGAAAGTGTGTACGAGAATAACGTAACGACAATTACCAATAGCCTTGATCAAAAGCGTATTGAAACGCGGAATGGTTTGGGGCAATTGGTTAAAGTTGAAGATCATCTGGAAGGTACGATCAGTTATTCCTACGATGTTTATGGTGGCTTATTAAGTGCGACCACAACCGCTGATGGTATGTCTGTGACTGTCAGAATGTGCTACGACAAACTTGGTCGCAAAGTGGCAATGCACGATCCGGATAAAGGTGGCTTTAACATTGGTACAAGCTACAAGGGGGGCACTAATGCTACCAAAACATGCGATGAAGTTGCCGCCTCTCTAAATAGTACGAAGCTGGATGGTTGGTGGTATTACAACTACAACGGTTTTGGTGAGTTGATCAGCCAGATTGATGCCAAAGGCCAGACAACCACCATGACGTATGACCTCTTGGGGCGTGTAAAAACACGTACAGATTACAAGGCAAATAATTCTGTAGAGGGTCATACAACATGGTTCTATGATACAGCTGAGGACGGCGCAGTAAAAACCGGGGCCAAGGGCCAGCCGACAGCTATTGTTATGAATACCAATGGTACTAGCAGTCTTTGCTCAGCCGGAGCATTGAACTGCCATCGCACAGTTTATAACTACGATGATTTTGGGCGTCCCACAACTACGCAGGTATATCATCCCGGTGACGCGACGGCGTATACAACGAGTGTTACCTATGACAAGTACAGCCGCCCCAGTCATCAATATGACGTGCTTCATCAACTAATTAAAAGTAACGGCACCCCACAAACCAGTGGCGTAGAGATTCGCTACAACCTGAACGGCTATGAGCAAGAAGTAATTGATCTGGGCAGTGGTCAGCGGCTGAAAAAAACGCTGGCTACGAATGCACGAGGCCAGGTGACGAGTATTTTGCGTGGAAATGGTGCCACCACGACCAATACATATGATGAAACCACTGGCAATTTGACCCGTCAGCAGGCAAGCGTTATCTCACCGGTAAAGCTGATCCAGAATATTGGTTATGATTGGGATACAGTGGGTAATCTCAATTACCGCCATAATCAAAGCGCCAAAATGGGCGGTGGCAACAATAATCTTCAAGAACGTTTCTGTTACGACAATTTAAATCGATTAACCAGGACTTATTTAGGGTCATTGACAGGAAGCTGCACCGTCAGTGGTGCCCAATCAATCATCACCTACAATGGTCATGGCAATATTACTTCTAAAACAGGCGTCGGCTCATACACCTACGGTAGCCAGGCCGGCCCGCATGCTGTTACTGCTACAACGACTGGTAATAAGACTTATCAGTACGATAGAAATGGCAACATGATAAGTGACAAAAATAACGGGGCAGTTAATCGCAGCTTCGAATACACCACATATGATCAAGTGTCACTAATTGCTAATGATAATACGGAAACAACCTTTTACCATGGTCCGGATAGAAGCCGCTGGAAGCGCGTTGATACGAAAAACAGCCTGGCAACAACCACACGTTATTTTGGCTCAATAGAGCGAATTGAAACCGGGCTTGCAGGGGTGGTTGAGTGGAAGCGCAGTATAGCTGGTGCACTCTTTACTTATAAAACCGACACCGCCAACAATTTGCTTACCAATGGTATTAGCAAAGCATTTATCTATAAGGATCACTTGGGATCAGTAGATATTATTACCGATGCAGTGGGTACGCTCACGCACTCCATGAGTTTTGATGCCTGGGGTGCACGCCGTAGTGCCGAAACATGGAACATTGCTTATGACATATCAAAGCTTGAGTTAACCGGGTTTAATCACGAAGTGACTACGCGCGGGTACACCGGTCATGAGATGGTGGATGAGTTGGGAATCATCCATATGAATGGAAGAATATATGATGCTAAATTGGCACGCTTCCTTCAGGCTGATCCCTTTATTCAGGCTGCTACTAATACTCAAAGCTATAACCGATATTCTTATGTTTTGAACAACCCGTTAAATATGACGGACCCAAGTGGGTTTTTCTTCAAAAAATTATATAAAAGCTTTATGAAAGTATCAGGTATTTGGCACACCCATAAACTTTTAAATAATTATGCTCCTAGCGTAGTTCCTTTTATTCCAACCGTTCTAAACTTCATTCCAGTTGTTGGGCCATGGATTTCTGCCGCCTTCTCGGCAAATAACGCATTTTACTTGACCGGGAGCTTCACTGCAGGAGCAAAAGCGTTTGCAATAAGCAGGGGCTCTTCTTACGTTTTCCAGCAAATCGGCGGCGCCGATATGACGACCGGAGGGAGAATATTTGCTCATGCTATGGTTGGAGGAGTAATCTCTGAATTACAAGGCGGTAAGTTTGCGCATGGTTTTGTCAGTGCGGGTTTAAGTAAAGCTTTTATGTCTTACATGAAATTCGACTACAGCGATGGCAGTGTTTCCGCTGTCGCAGGACGAACCATGGTGGCTGCTTTAGTTGGTGGGACAATATCCGAGATTTCAGGAGGTAAGTTTGCGAATGGTGCAGTGACTGCTGCTATGGCGCACTTATTTAATCAGGAAAGCAGTGCTTCCAAAATGCGGGATTACTGGGGAAGAGTTGCGATTGTAGCTAAAGCGGAAGCAGATAGAATTGCTGGTTTGAGTCTAAGTGAGTTTCAGGAAGAGTTTGGTAGTTTTTATGGATTGAATTTAAAAGAAAGTAGCCTCCCGGTAAGGCAGCAGCTTATCTCCGCTCAGGCAAGTTTATACGCAAAATTGATGGGTATGAATGCGGAAGCTTTATCTATGGCCGTGAACCCTATGTCCAGAGGTTTCTTGGAAAATGCTGCCGTCATTTTGGATGATGCGGGTACGGTGGATAATTTTTATGGGGGATTGTCATCTGTGGGTGGAGTTATTGCAGGTGGACTTGCTCAGTTATTAGAATTTAGGAGTACATTTTCTTCATTTTCGTCAGGGAAGTTTGGTTACAGTGTTTGGTATAATTGCAATAACTCAATTAGATGTAATGTTGATGACATTAGCTTTAGTGAGCCAATAAAATGAGACCATTTGTACGATTAATGATGTTTTCTGCTTTATTCTGTGTGGCACCGGGAGCTTCTGCGAGTTCATTGGATTTTCATGGTTGCATAGTAGATGTCCCCCAAAAATTTTCCTCCAACTCAAAGGGAAATTATTATTATTTGAATAATGTATTTAAAAATATTTCGATTGATGAGGGTGAGGATATAAATACATTTTATCCAAACCCTTTGGAGATAAAGCATATGGATTCTTTTGAGGGTGCTGACGGATATTATCTTTTTAATTATATTTTGTATGATCTTAATAATCCTCAATCGTCAATTAACCATATAAGAGTATGGAAAAACAATAAATCTTTAAATTTTGTAGGGTTTGGATTGGGTGAAGTTAAGGATATGGTTAAGCATTGCTCTGATAGGTGGGTTCATATTAGCGAAGAGGATTTTCTAAAAAATGTTCTGTAATAAAAAATGAGATCATTAGAAGGGTTTTTATTCATCGTCTAATATTAAACTTACTATTTAGAGTTTCTTTAGAAAGTAAATTATCTCACCAAATATTAAGTGCCTCTGTGGAGGCTCTGTTTCCAAAGTGGCTTGGATGGTTATTATGCTTTTTTCTCTGCTATTAAAAATGTCAGCTGTAGGTAGATATTGGTAAACTTTTGCGAAATAGGCGGTCTCTGAATAGTGATATTAGATATATTACATTCAGGCAAATGCCTCATCTCTGTGTGTATTCTTGTGTGCACATCGGCGTGATGTGGGGATGAATTTAATCGAGTGCTATCCATTTATACTTTGTCGGCGGTCAGGATAAAAGCCTGTGATATGTGGTATACAGTGTCCATGCTAATAAAAATTCCTTCGGCCTTGGATGATTGAGATTTGATCTTTAAACTATAGACTTCTAAAGTCTTTAAAATTTGAGAAATATCAAGTTTTCCAATTACGATAAGGTCGGATAGTACTATAAACCAATTTGTTATTGGTCGTATTTTGTTAGGTTATAAGACTTAATAATTAATAAGGAGTGCACAATGAAAAAGATTAAAAAAATGGTTTTGTTGTCAATACTTTTGATGTTTTCTACGGTTGTGTCGGCAGAACCTTGGTCAACATTGACGAATGTAATAGAGGTTTATCCTAATACCGTAGGATTAGTATTTGTTACCTCTTATGCCAATACACAAATTAGTACTTGCGATAATGGTAAGCGTTTTTCTATCTCAAAAGATCATCCTAATTACGATGTAATGGCGAGTGCAATGCTTGCTGCTTTTATGGCAGATGAAAAGATAGTTTTTCATATTGAGTCTGGCCAAAATGGTTGTCAGCCAACAATCGATAGATTCAGAGTTTTGAAGTAAGGGAAAATGTCGTCTTCGATTAAGAAGGTGTGGGTCCTGCCTTTAAGGTATGTACGGAATTAGGCATCTTTGTGTGAGGCTATATGAACTATTTGTTGGGTTAAAATATGGAACTTATTAAATTAACAAGGCAAGAATTTCATTCGAGGAAATTTTTGGCTGTTGCAATGCTTCATTTTTCAATTGTTATATCAGTTTTTTCTTCGCATTCTACATTCGCGGCAAGGTACTGGCCGAGCCAAACTCTTACAGAATGGACGCTATCTCTAAATAATGGTGTTGCCTATATTACATCCAACCAAATACCCGATCATTGTGAACATTCTCGCGCGCAAATCGATATGGGTGGGACAGATTTTGATCGGGCGTTATACGCATATGCTTTGTCGGCGAAAGCTAGGGATAAAAGCCTGCGTTATGTGATTGATAGTGACCATACTGATTGCGTTATTTCGGCCCTGGATGAACGAGATTAACTCTTGGGCGGTGGAATTCTAGAGTCTTTAACTCAAGGAAAATCTTATGAGATATTTACTTATTTGTGTTCTGTTTTTAAGTTCGTTGGCTTTCTCAGCAGAACAAAGTCACACAGCAGAAATTCGTAGAATATACCCTGTGGCAAACGGCGATTTTGTCTTGTCTTTCAAGACTGAATCTGAGCACTGTACAAATGGCTCTAGTCCAAAACATTATTATGTATCCGTGGGGGAAAATGCGGTTACTCAGGAGGGTTCTGAGAAAATGCTGAGTGTTGCTCTCGTAGCTGCATCAACGGGTAAGCCAATAACAATCAGATTTAGTGATGCTACAAACCAATGTTTTATTAATCGTCTTTTTGTTGGTTTTTAAGGAAAAAATATAATTAATTGCTTTAAAAAAATTTTGCATTTGACTAATTTGGTATTTTTTTCTGACGCTATCTGGTATTGCCAGCATTGCGTTTTCTGCAGCTCAGGAATGTCGTACATTGGCGGACGGCAATTATTGTGTCTATGAGGGAAAAGTAAGATCGTTTTACGTAAAATCTAATAATCTTATGTTGATATGCTTCGATGCTACTTTTGATCCTGCGATAGCAGTCAGTGTGGGGTTTAATGTGTAGAGTGGAAGCGCGGCAGCTTTTCTGATAGCAGACTCTCCAGATTTTGGAAAATTACTTTACTCTACTGCGCTTGCCGCTCAATCAACTGGTCGCAGCATTAAATTGCAAATGCGAGGCACTGTAAGTGGCTACCTTAAGATTGATCGTATTTGGCTGGATGAGTAGTGCTAATAACAATGTGGCAATTCGCACAGACCCATACCCAAATAATCCTCGACCATGCGGCATGATCTGCCGCTTCATTTATCAGTGTCTTTATTAAAAAATCGGCGGCATTTCCACTCAACACTATCAGGTGAACCGGATGCCGTTTCCCCCCGCATTTCGCGAACGTTTACAGCGCCTTCAGCGCAATCATCTTATCGTTGCTCTCGTGCTGGCTGGCTTGTTAATTCTCTGGCTGGCCAGCGGCGATTTTTTGCGCGCTAAAGATGAACCGCCCGAGGAACAGCCTCAGCCGGAGGATTCCAAAGCATTTCGGGTAGAGACGTCGGTATTGGAGGCCGAACCACATTCACCGGTACATGTGGTGCAAGGTGAGTTGTTGCCAATAAGAGAGGTCGAGATTCTCAGCCAGACCAGCGCGCACCTGACCGAGCGGGCGGTGGATTGGGGCGCTGTGGTTGCCGAGGGAGACGTGTTGTTTCGGCTGGATCCGGAGGCGCGCGCAGCGGAGTTGGCGCAGGCTGAGGCGGCGCTGGCGTTGAGTCAGGCTGAGCTGAAAGGTGGCGAGGTTTTGCGTCGTAAAAATCTGCTGTCGGAAACAGAATATTTGCGTTTGAAATCAGCTGCCGCATCCGCTTATGCCGAGCGTGAGCAGAGTGCCTTGCAATTGGCTTATTCAAAAATCCGCGCCCCCTTTGCCGGTGTGATAGATCGCTTGCCAGTGGAAGAGGGCGATTATGTTCAAGTGGGGGAACCACTGGCCACCCTGGTGGATATTGCGGTGTTGCGTTTGATTGCTTATGTACCGCAACAACAAATTTATGCGTTGCGCCCAGGGCAATCGGTGGAAGCAAAATTGCTCGACGGCTCGACACTGCCAGGCATCCTGACCTTTGTGGCCAGTCGTGCAGAAAGCAGCACGCGCAGTTTTCGTATAGAAGCACAAGTGGATAACCCCGAGCGCCGCCGCATCGCCGGATCAAGTGCCACGTTGACTGTGCGCCTGTCAGATCAAAAAGCGCATCGACTTTCGCCCGCTTTGCTGTCATTGGGCGAGGGTGGTCAACTAGGTATTAAATCCATCGATGCCGAGCGCAAGGTCACATTTCTGCCGGTGGAGATTCTCAGCTTTGACCCGGATGGTGTCTGGGTCGGTGGCCTGCCGGAAGAGGTTGAAGTCATTACGCTTGGCGCCGGGTTTGTAACAGCTGGCGACCCGGTTAATCCGGTAAGCGCGGAGCAACCCTGATGGAAACCTTGATCCGCGCGGCTCTGGATCGCAGTCGAGCCACCTTGTTGATGTTCGTGTGTTTGCTGATTGCCGGTATCGCCGCCTATGTGGCCATTCCCAAAGAAGCCAATCCCGACGTCGCTATTCCGATGATGTATGTCTCCGTCACGCTGGATGGCATCAGCCCGGAAGATGCGGATCGGCTGCTGGTCAGGCCTCTGGAGCAGGAGCTGCGTTCGCTGGAGGGCGTGAAGGAAATGGTATCCATCTCCAGCGAAGGTCATGCGTCAGTCATGCTGGAGTTCGATGCTGGTTTCGATGCGCGCCGCGCACTGCAGGATGTGCGCGAACGCGTTGATGCGGCGCGTTCGTTTTTTCCTACTGAAGCCGATGAGCCGCGTGTTCACGAAGTCAATGTTGCGTTATTCCCTGTGTTGTCTGTCGCGCTTTCCGGCCCCATTCCTGAAGCGGAATTAATTTATATTGCGCGGCGTATCAAGCAGGAGCTGGAAGCGATTCCCGAGGTGCTTGAAGTCGATGTCGGTGGTGATCGTGAAGACTTACTGGAAATTGTGGCCCAGCCGCAAGTACTCGACAGCTATCAAATTGATTACAACCAATTATTTGATCTGGTCTCACGCAACAATCGTTTGATTGCGGCGGGCAGCCTCGACACAGGCGCCGGTGCCATGCCGTTAAAGGTGCCCGGCGTTATTGAAACCATTGAAGACGTGTACTCCATTCCCGTGAAAGTGGATGGCGACAGCGTCGTGACCTTTGGTGATATCGCGCTACTGCGTCGTACCTTTAAAGACCCGACCGGTTTTGCGCGCATCAACGGCCAGCCGGGTATTGTGCTGGAAGTGAGTAAACGGACCGGCGCCAACATTATTGAGACGATTGCCAAGGTCAAGGCAACCATGGAGCAAGCCGATAACCTGCTGCCCGAGGGTATTGAAGTGAACTACATCATGGACCAATCCAAGGAAGTGGAGATGATGTTGTCGGACCTGCTTAACAATGTGCTGACGGCCGTAGTGCTGGTACTTATTTTAATTATTGCCACCATGGGGCTACGTTCAGCGGTGCTCGTGGGCCTGGCAATTCCCGGTGCGTTTTTAACGGGCATTTTGTTGATCTGGGCGGTGGGTTACACCATGAATATCATTGTGCTTTTTGCACTGATTCTGGTGGCCGGCATGCTGGTAGATGGTGCGATTGTGGTGAGTGAATTGGCCGATCGGTACCTCCATGAAGGGCAGGGTCCGAAAGAGGCCTGGATCAACGCGGCAGCACGCATGAGTTGGCCGGTTATTGCCTCCACCGCCACCACCTTGTCGGTGTTTTTCCCGCTGTTATTCTGGCCGGGTGTGGTGGGCGAATTTATGAAATACCTGCCGGCGACAGTGATTTTATGTTTGCTGGCATCGCTACTGATGGCACTGATTTTTTTGCCGACGATGGGGGCCGTGAGTACGAAAAAACCCGCGCAGGAAGAGCCGGTCAGTGGCAAGTTTATGGAAAAATACCGCCACGCTTTGGGCACCTTATTGCGTTATCCCGGCTATACATTCCTTGGCACTTTAGGTCTTATCGTCGTTATCTATATTGCCTACATGCAATTTAATCACGGGGTAGAATTTTTTCCTGACATTGAGCCGGAAACGGTGCAGCTTCATGTGCGTGCGCGCGGCGATTTATCCATTTATGAAAAAGATCGGGTGCTCAAACGGATTGAAAAACGCCTTGCAAACTATTCCGAAGTGGAAGCCGTTTACGCGCGCAGCTTTGCCATGCCGGACGAGCAGATGGGGACGGACGTCATTGGCGTTTTGCAATTCCAGTTAATTGATTGGCATGAGCGCCGTCGCGCCAGGGAGATTACGGACGCAATGTACGCTGCCGTTGCCGACATACCCGGTATTGTGCTGGAGTTCCGCGAGCAGGAGCAGGGACCAGGGCAGGGGAAGCCGGTTCAATTGCGGGTGAGCGCAACCGATCCTGCCTTGATGGATGAAGCCGTAACCCAAGTGCGCAATCTGATGGAAGAGATCGGTGGCTTTATCGATATTGAGGATGACCGCACCTTACCCGGTATTGAATGGCGGATTGAAGTTGATCGCGAAGCGGCGGCGCGGCTTGGTGCGGATGTGCTGACTGTCGGTAATGCGGTGCAGTTGGTTACCAACGGCTTGCTGTTGGCGACTTATCGCCCGGAAGATGCAACCGATGAAGTGGATATTCGGGTACGCCTGCCGGGCGACTGGCGTTCCATCGAGCAGCTCTCACGCTTGACCGTAAACACCACACGCGGGCAGGTTGCCTTACCCTATTTTGTTGATGTGCTGCCCGCACAAAAAACCGGCACGGTACGGCGCGTGGACAGCATGCGCACCACAACGATCCAGGCGGATATTGCACCGGGCGAGCGATTGGACGCTTTATTAGATCAACTGCGCGAAAAATATGATCAATTGCCGGAGGGCGTGGAGATAAGAATTGACGGTGAAGATGCTGACCAGCGTGAGGCTGCACAATTTTTAATGTCGGCATTTTTAATTGCGATCTTTTTGATGGCATTGATCCTGATTATCCAATTCAACAGTGTCTACCAAACGATGTTGGTATTGTCCGCTATTGTGTTTTCCACCGCTGGCGTACTGCTCGGCTTATTGGTGAATGGACAGTCCTTCGGGGTCGTGATGGTAGGGATGGGTGTGATCGCGTTGGCCGGTATTGTGGTAAATAACAATATTATTTTGATCGACACCTATAATATTCTGCGCCGTGACGGGATGAACCCCTATGAAGCCGCATTGGAAACCGGCTGCCTCAGGCTCCGACCGGTCTTGCTTACGGCGGTAACTACCATTCTCGGTTTAATGCCCATGGTATTGGGGGTTAACGTCAATTTGCTTGAGCCCAGCCTGGGGTGGGGTGCGCCTTCCACGCAATGGTGGACCCAGCTCTCCAGCGCCATAGCCGGCGGCCTCACCTTTGCCACACTACTCACGCTGCTGTTGACGCCGTGTATGTTAATTCTGGGTGCGAGATTTCTTAAGCGTTGATATTATGCCACTTCTTTTTAACATCGCTTTTAAGGAATAGATTAACCATGACAACCTTCAAGCTCGATTTCAAAGTGCGTGATTATGAGTGTGATATTCAGGGTATTGTTAACAATGGCGTCTATCAAAATTATCTTGAACATGCACGGCACGAATTCCTGCTGGAGCGCGGTGTCAATTTTGCCGAGCTGGCAGCGCAGGGCGTCAACCTGGTGGTCCTGCGTGCGGAATTGGATTACAAATGGCCATTAAAAAGCGGCGATGAATTTTATGTGGATGTTGTGGTAGAACAATCATCACGGGTTAAGTTTGATTTCGTGCAGAATATTTACCGTAAATCAGATGACAAGCTATGCCTGAGTGCGCGAATTACCGGTACCTCGCTCAATGAACGTGGACGCCCCTTTGTGCCCGACGCTGTCGCCGCATTGTTTAGCAAGACAAATACCTCCATCTGAACCGGGCGATATCCGCCTCGTTTTCCTGTCTTCATGCTCGTCGGCTTCGTCCTACCCTGATTAGGTAATCGCTGGCAATAGGATCTATTGAAATTGGTCCTTTTGCCGGATATGCTTTGTCAATATATATGGATATACGAATATGTATATGTATTGATGCATCGATAACCACAGTGAAGCGCTTATGAATATGCTATCCCCTGACCAATTTGGAAAATGCCTGGCTGATGAAACGCGCGCCCGTATTGCGCTGTTGATCGCGGGTGAAAAAGAATTGTGCGTATGCGAGCTTACTCATGCTTTAGATGAAACCCAGCCAAAAATTTCCCGTCACTTGGCCCAGTTACGTAGTTGCGGATTTTTGGCAGATCGGCGACAGGGGCAGTGGGTATATTACCGGCTACACCAGGACATGCCAGGGTGGGCCAAAAAGACGTTGAAAGTGATGCGCGAATCCCATGGGGAATGGCTTGCGGATAACCTGCAACGTTTGCACGCAATGCATGACCGACCGCAACGCTGTTGTTGATGGTGCAGGAGCTGCGCGAGTTAGTTTGGTGGTCCGAAGGGCAGGTGTGGTGCTCGCCGGAACGACACGGTTCCATGAGTGCGGTATTTAAAGCGCAAATCGACTGGATTCCGTTGTCGATGGGTGCGATTCGGTCAACTCAGGGCAAGACGCTGGCCGTGATGCAAGTCTGCGACGGTTCACAATCGTTTAACGTCGTCAACCAGTTGCGTGTATTGGGGCGTTGGATGCGTATGTTCACCATAAGCCTTTCAGTAGTGTGACGATGAAAGCCGCATGAAGCCTTCTTCTTACTATGATCGCGTATTGAATCCGCTGAAGCAGTCAGTCGGCGAGTTAACCAATCTTCTATTTAATGCTTTGCGGGAAGCAGGAGTTAATAAGTGAAAAAAATCAAAGTAGGTATTAACGGATTTGGCCGTATTGGCCGTTTAGCGCTGCGCGCATCCTGGCACTGGCCGGAGTTTGAATTTGTGCAGATTAATGATCCGGCGGCTGATGCGGCTACTTATGCACACTTGCTGAAATTCGATTCGGTGCAGGGTATCTGGCCGGAAGATGTGCAGGCCGACAGTGACCATATTTTTATCAACGACCAATCGATAACTGTGACAACGCAAAAAACCATTGCAGATACTGACTGGTCCGGCTGTGATGTGGTAATTGAATCCAGCGGCAAGATGAAGTCAGTGGCGGTATTGCAAGCCTATCTGGATCAAGGTGTGAAACGTGTTGTGGTGAGCGCGCCGGTGAAAGAGCAGGGCGCTTTGAATATTGTGATGGGTGTTAATCATCACTGGTTTAATCCTGCGGAGCATCGCATTGTTACGGCAGCATCCTGCACAACCAATTGCCTCGCTCCCGTGGTTAAAGTGATTCACGAGAAGCTGGGGATTCGTCATGGCTCCATTACAACCATCCATGACTTAACGAATACGCAATCCATTTTGGACCAACCACACAAAGATATGCGCCGGGCTCGTGCGTCCGGGTTAAATTTAATTCCTACTACAACGGGCTCTGCAACGGCCATTGCGGAGATATTTCCTGAGTTACGCGGCCGCTTGAATGGCCATGCCGTTCGGGTGCCGCTGGCAAATGCATCCTTAACCGATTGTGTCTTTGAAGTTGAGCGTGCAACCAATGTAGAAGAGGTTAATGGTTTTCTGAAAGCAGCAAGTCAGGCCGAACTTAAAGATATTCTGGGTTATGAAGAACGCCCGCTGGTTTCTACCGATTATTGTGGTGATCCTCGTTCTTCGATTGTTGATGCCTTGTCGACATTGGTTATTAATAATACCCAAGTGAAAATCTATGCCTGGTACGACAACGAGTGGGGATACGCCAATCGTACAGTGGAGCTTGCACGCATGGTCGGCTTGGCCGGTTGAGGATTATTCTATGACAACCACAGCAGGCAAGCCGCTGAGTGCTGAGATAAAGCAATATCTGGTGGTCACTGGTAATTACTGGGCGTTTACCCTGACCGATGGCGCTTTGCGCATGTTGGTGGTATTGCATTTCCACCAGTTGGGCTATAGCCCGTTGCAAATTGCAGCTTTGTTTTTGTTTTATGAAATCTTCGGTGTAATTACCAATTTAATCGGGGGCTACCTCGGCGCGCGCATCGGTTTGAACCGCACCATGAATATCGGTTTGGCGCTGCAAGTTGTCGCGTTACTGATGCTCGCCGTACCTTCCGCGATGTTGACTGTGGTGTGGGTAATGGCAGCCCAGGCATTATCCGGTATCGCTAAAGACCTCAACAAGATGAGTGCAAAAAGCTCGATTAAATTGTTGGTGCCTGGCGATCAGCAAGGCCAGCTGTTCAAGTGGGTGGCCTTATTAACGGGTTCTAAAAACGCGTTAAAGGGTGTGGGCTTTTTCCTTGGTGGTGCTTTACTGACGTTAATCGGTTTTACCGGTGCTGTTGTGGCAATGGCAGCGGCGTTGTTGATTATCTGGTTGGCCAGTTTAATTTTATTGAAAAAAGACTTGGGCAAAGCAAAAGCGAAACCCAAATTTAACGCGTTATTTTCTAAAAGTCGCGCGATCAATGTCTTGTCTGCCGCACGATTGTTTTTATTTGGTGCGCGGGATGTCTGGTTTGTTATTGCCTTGCCGGTATTTCTGAGTAGTCAATTGGGATGGGATTTTTGGTGGGTCGGCGGATTCCTGGCGGCGTGGGTGATTGGCTACGGTATTGTGCAATCCATTGCGCCAATGCTGATAAAACGCTCACAATCTGCATCACCTGGCGGATCTGAAGCCTTGTTATGGGCAATCGTGCTTACCATTATTCCAGCGGCAATTGCCTTTGGTTTGAAAGCAGGCCTCCCTATAGCAACGATTTTAATTGGTGGACTGTTGATATTTGGGGTTGTTTTCGCGATTAACTCTTCGCTGCACAGCTACCTGATTGTGAGTTATGCAAAGGAAGATGGTGTGTCGCTGGATGTAGGGTTTTATTACATGGCTAATGCAGCTGGACGCTTGCTGGGTACATTACTGTCTGGGTGGGTTTATCAAGCGGCAGGGCTTACAGCATGCTTATGGATATCGTCGATGTTGATCGGTCTTGCGGCTGTGGTGTCTATCGCTTTGCCCAAGCATCACGCAGCATGAAATATCAATTTGATGAAAGGTGGCGATAGGTTGTGAAATCTGTGACGACAGCCCGGCTAGTACATATTAATGAGCCAGCCCGCAACACCACAAGCAATCACAACCAGCCAGGGCGGTAACTTCCAAAACATCAACGCAACCAGTGCGACCAATGCCAGTGAAAAATCCTGTACGGAATAGATAGCGCTGGTCCACACTGGATCATAAAGCGCCGCGAGCAACAGACCTACCACGCCAGCATTAACACCCGTCAATGCTGCCTGCACGCGGTCGTTGCGCCGCCATACATCCCAATAGGGCAATGCGCCCGCAATCAATAAAAATGACGGCAAAAAAATAGCCACCACTGCGATGAAGCCTCCCAGCCAGCCTGATAAAACGCATCAATTACCGCAAGAATGTGGGAGGAAAATACGTGTGAAAAAATCGGCAAGGCAATGAGCAACGCAGCAAAAATACTTAACCACAAGACACCGCTGTGACGATGATGTTGAGTCTTCGATGCAGGGGTAACGGTTGGATGAAGCGCTATATCCCGAGCGGCATTAAACATGGCAGTATTGAATAACCAGAGCCCAAGCACACCAGCACAGATAATCACGCCGACCTGCGTCCAGGTGGATGAAAACAATAAAACCGCACAAGCCGCCGCAACCCTGACTACTGGCCGGACCCGGCAAAAACTGGCACAGGGCAACAAGGTCGGCGTAATCACGCTCGCTCAACCACTGACGGCGCGCTACAAACTCTTCGCGAAAATAACCTAGATGTGCTACTGGCCCTCCGAAGGAGGTGAGGCCCAGGCGGAGGAAGATGGTGAAGATGTTCCAGAAATTGTTCGAGGAAGTAATGTCGGTCATTGGCTGCAGAATGGAATTTATAATTGTGAGCAGCGCAATTATACAGAGATTTATTAATTCACCAATAAAATGCCCCGCATGGCGGGGCATTCAATTAATAATCCAGCATTACTTGGCGTAATTTAGCACCGCAATATAGTGCATCTCGGTCAGCTGGTTGTTCACTAATCCGGGAATGAACCTGGTTTGTTTTAACGTGGTTTCAATAACAGCCGCGTCACGCTTGCCTTTCCCCCGGGCATCCAGCGTGCTGACACTGGCTACATCCCCATTGGTTTTTACTGTTCCGATAACGCGGGTAAGACGCCCTTTATTAAAGAAAGGCTTACCCTGAGCCCAGGTATTTTGCGAATATCCGCTAAACCAATCTTGTTGATCAAGGCGTTCCTGTGGTGCTACATAATTATATCCGTGCTGAGCCTGTAAGGTACCAAGATTAGGTAGCATTAAAATATCGGGCTGATCACCAGTACGGGAATACACCACGCGGAACTGCAGGCGGACAGGAACGGCTTGATTGTCAACTTTGGCGGGAACAAAAGAGACGCTATCAAGAGCATCCAGCGTTTGTTGGCGCAGGTTAGCAATCTCATTATCCTGATAACACAATGTATTGCTAATCATGCCGGATGTAGCAACATCGGTTTGGCAATAAACAGCTATAGTTGTAAAGCCACCTTCGAATGTATCGGGGAGATTAACTTTTGCGGTAAGTTGACTGACGGCATCGCCAAACTGCGCAGGGGTATAAGTCTCGGCGCTACTGGAGAAGGGCAGAACAGCTGCAATGATGGTCAAAGCACTGAGCATTTTTTTATAAAGAGTAGTTTGCATAGG
The DNA here is from genome assembly GCF_051846955.1 of Cellvibrio sp. ARAG 10.3. NCBI lineage: Bacteria > Pseudomonadati > Pseudomonadota > Gammaproteobacteria > Cellvibrionales > Cellvibrionaceae > Cellvibrio > Cellvibrio sp. ARAG 10.3. The sequence goes on along the minus strand of NZ_JBPYCU010000018.1, from coordinate 26,039 downwards.
TCCTCCTCAAAACGGAATAAGGGCATGTTATGGTGTTGATAAACGCTTGGATGCCCCATTTATGGGATCTGTTCGCGCCAGAAGAGGGCGTTAAACGATCTTGTTATAAGAGTAACAGCTGCAAATCATACTATTGTTAATAATTCATGACATTTTAGAAATATTTGAAAATATATTTTCCTATCGAAATAAGGTTGTTGATTATCTTTGTAAATTGAAACAAAAGTGTCATATTTCATCGCAATGAAATAAAAAAGCCGCTCAAAAGAGCGGCCAAAGAAGCGGAAGCCAATAAATCAATATTTAGAATGAATAACGCAAGTCCAAACTGAAACTGGTACCCACATCCTGTTCCAGAATAGTTACGTTTTGCCCTTCACTATTAACCTGTTCAAAAGTTCTTGTCTCATCAAGAATATTGCCCACTTTCAGTTTTGCCGTCAGAGACTCTGTTGGGAAGAATGAATAAACAATATCCAGAGAGTTGAAAGGTTTTTCGTAAGCATCATCATGACCATCCTGACGAGCAGCATAATAGATTCTCTCACCAAAGACGTTATAAACCAGAGAAACGCTATGCATGCCATTGTCAGAGTCATAGCCAAGCTGCATGTTGGCAACATACTCAGATTGACCGGTCATCTGGCGAATGGGGTTGGTATAACCAACATCCGCTGAAGATTCTATTTCAGAATCTGACAAGGTCACGTTACCCGATATGAAGAATCCTGCACCAATATCTTTCAAGCCTTCAAACTCCGCACCGTAAATTTCACCAGCGTCAGCGTTATAAAACGTTAATTGGATATTGTCATCGGAACCTGGTTCACGGCTCTGTTCGATAGGATCGGCAATATCCTTGTAGAACAGGGTTACAGTGAAATTATCACCGTTGTCGTAAAACCATTCTGTGCGAACTTCAAAATGATCAATCTCTGAAGAGACCAATAAAGGATTGCCTTTAACCTGAACATCAAGATCCGGGTCGATATAGTACACTTCTGAAACTTCACGCAAGTCCGGGCGAACTAGTGTTTGAGCGAAGCTCGCGCGGACCTGGAAATCTTCTGCGCCCATAAAGCCATGGTTCATGTAGGTCAGCGCCAGAGAAGGGTACCAGCCGTCATCGCGAATAGCGTAACGTTGATCCTCTTTCTGAATCGCATCAATTAAGTCTACGATGTGTTGACCGGTGTAATCGAGTAAATCGAGTGGCAGTAAAGCTTGGCGGAACTCTTCGTAGCGCGCGCCACCAGTAAGTCGCCAGGTTTCATTCCACTTTAAATCGAACATACCGTAGGCAGCATCTGTCATCTGCGCGGCGATATAGCTCTCTGTGCCCAAACCGGTACCCATCGTTAACTCAAAACGATTGTCCGGGTTATTGATGTTGGCGTTGGTGAACACATTCCCCGGTGTGTTATTTAACACCTGCGTAGGAACACCGTTAGTACCTATGTTGGCTGTATAACCAAAATACTCCCGCGCTTTATCGTTATAGCTGTAGCCTGCAGATAAGGTGATTTCGGTATTGTCGAAGAAAAGGGGAATATCAATATTTCCGCCGTAACTTTCGACATCGTCTTGGAGGTTCAGAAATTCAAATGCGGCTGTAGTCGCTGACACAAAAAGTTGTGTATTCAGGACTTCGCCGGTATCTGGATCAAGTCTATTGCTGCCCTTGACCGTGGCTTTTCCAGGAATATTTGTCTCCACGCTGGAGTCAGAATAAAACCAATCGACATTAATAGTGCCCAGAATACTACCAGACAACTGATCAAACTTATGCTCGCCGAGTGCCTGATAAACTTCCAGTTCCCGCTCTTCATAACGTGTTATGTAATCGATAAGTTGACGATCCCCACTGGCTAAGTTGTTGGCATCATAACCGGCCTGGATTTGTGCTTCATCTTCTGTAATATCAATTTTGTAAGCATTCAATTCCAGATTGTGAAAGTCCTGGAAATTCAATCCCACATTGAAGCTCAGTAACTCCCTTGTTTCTTCAATAGTACGATCAACTTGCGTGTAAATATCTTCCGGATTGTCGATGCCTTGGCGGAATTGATTTTTGTTACGAACTTCCTGATCGTGAGAGGCGTTTACCACGGCTCCAAAACGCCAATCATCTCCAATACTCCATGAGTTGCCCAGAGCAACCGCACCATTGATATCAATAGGATTGGATTTTTTTTCAATTTCAATATTGCGATTCAAACTCAGAATCAGATCACGGTTGATTTGACGGGCTTGTAATATCTGCTCCTGAGATGGAGAGCCTCCATCAGTATCAATAATGTCAGCAATATTGTTGATATTGAGTCGACCTTGGTATGTATCTAATGCAGTACTGATGGCAGCAGGAAGGCCATCAACCGCTCCACCGCTACGATAGCTTAGCCCATCATTAGAGCTTTCCGAATTCATACCTGTTCCGATAGCCATTTCAAACAGGAATTCTTCAGGAATGCTTTTTGTTTTGATATCAACATTACCGCCGCCGAAATGTGCAGGTAAGTCCGGAGAATAGGACTTTTGAACTTTCAGGTTTTCTACAATAGAGGAGGGGATAATATCCAAGGGTAAGACGTTGCGTGTCAGTTCCGGCGACGGTACCGCTGCACCATTTAGCTGGACACTGGCGTAACGCTCACCCAGACCGCGAACATACACGTATTGGCCTTCTTTTACAGTAACACCAGGGACGCGTAAAAGCGCCATGGCTACGTCAGAGTCGCCGGCGCGCGCGATTTGATCTGCACCAAGGATGTCGGCAGAGAATGCTTGTTCCAGCCGTTGCTCAACGACTGATTGCGCACCGCTTTTCAAGCGGCCACTGACAATCATTTCTTCAATAACCGGTGCGACAATAGGCGATACAACAGGGGGCTCTTGTTCCTGCGCGCTGACAGCGCTGCCGGTACACATCGCAAGAGAGGCGGCGGTAATGGCCAGTCCCAATTGACGCTGCTTTGTGTTTAATTTACGCATGATAAAAAACCTTTTCAAAACAGGTTGATGTTGTGGCGCTGGCTATTTAGCAATGAGGCGCCCGCAGGCGCCTCATTAGGATTAACCAGCAACATGACTGCCTGATTAATTGCGTGTTACTCGCCCAGGCCTACAGTCCAACCTGCGGTCCAGTCGTTATCTGCAGATACCGCACCAATGAAGTTGACGCTTTCAAAGAAGCTGCTATTACCTTGCGCGCCCAAGGCGGGTGCTGCATCAGCTGCAAAGTCATCATCCAGACGAGTGACGTCAAACACTGGGATATTGATTGCACTAGCGTTGGCATCAGCAAAGGAGGCTGCAGTAATGTAGGCACGTGGGTTCTCAGCAAGTCCTTCAAGAATAATTACTGGTAAGGCGGCTGGGTCAGAAACAATCACGTTATTAGCGTTAGGAGCCGTTGCAAGCCAAGTTGCGAAGCTAAAAGCGCTATTTGCAGGATTGACGCCTTGTTTGAGCGCTTCGGTACAGGCGATAAAGTTACTTGCTGCGGCAGAGTAACCCGCCTCTGCATAATCGATAGTTTGAGGTCCGGCAGAGTCAATAATTTCAAAACACTCGTTAGAAGACATATCCACAGTGCTTGAAGTTACGATTGAGTTGTACAGTTCAAAGATGGCGCCTTCACGGTAGACCATGCCTTCTGAGTCACCTTTGGATGACGGGAACTCACCTTGGCCGCTGTCAACACCTGAGGTCAGACAAGTAAGGTTAGAAATACGACCTTTCGTTAAAGGAGTTAAATCATCAGCGCGACCTTCACCGGTGTTATCTGCTTCAACACAATTATTTGCTCCGGAGCTATGAACAGCCAAGGCAAACTGGATATTACCAACCCAGCCTTCGGAGAAGTCAAAGGTGTCGTCGCCAACGTTTACGCCAACGACATATTTCAAATCAACCGCACCACCAAACATTTCGAAACCGTCGTCTTGCGTGGTGTAAGTTTGTACGTATTCAATAGTAGTACCAGAGCCTACCGCATTGAGGGTAAGACCGTTTAACTCGCTACCGTCAACAACTTCAAAGCCCGCGTGCTTGATGACTACGTAACGCAGCGTACCAGAATTTTCAGCGTTGTTATTTCCGCCATAAGTAGCCGGACGACCTTCAGCCGTAACGTGACAGTTATGTGGGTTGTTTCCTACTGGCAGGCGTTGAGCATCACTACACTTGTTGGTCAACCCGTTACCATTAATTTGTACACCGCCCCATAAACCGCGGTCGTCTTCAGTCGCATCATTGTCACGCAAATCTTGGACAGCACTGAAAATAATCGGGGCATCAGCTGTACCTTCGGCAACAATACGTGAACCGCGTGCAATACGTACGTAATCATTGCTGCCAGAAAATGCAATTTTGGCACCCGCAGCGATGCTGAGGGTAGGACCTTCACCATTCTGTGGAACCCTTACACCTGCAGTAGCAGAGTTGCTGTCAACGTCTTCACCGATAAATAAACTGTCAGCAAAAATATGGATGCCATTATTAGCCAAAGCAGGAATGAACAGGTTAGTGGTCAGCGGACGAGAATCGCTTACGAAACTAGCTGGGTAACTACAGTTGCCATCAGCAAATGTGCCAATAAATTCCTGGCCACCGGACGTGTACTTGGCACAAGGATTTTGTGTGGTGTTGCCGCCACCATTATTAATAGTGTTGTTTGAATCAGTAACTGTATTGCTTGGATTCAGTTCTATGTCACCACCGCCGCAGGCGACCAGTGCCGCAGTCAGCGCATTGAGTGCAATCAGTGTCTTGATTTTCATATCTAACTCTCTTTAGTTGTAAGCGAATTGTTAAAAGAAGGTCTTGATGGTCAAATGCGCAACGTGATGAGGGACACATCAATAGAGCGCATGCTTATTCCTGTTTTAGTTGTAATGCGCACATGATTGGTTAGAAATATGAAATTTAGGTGACAGCTTTGTTAAACTTTTATTGCGGTTGTTTCATGTGTCATAACGGTCGTAAATAAAGGCTGTTAGGAGTTAGGAGTTGCTTACCTGGTTCGGTAGAAGGAAGAAACTGGCGTTAAAACCGAGAGTTTTGTGACAACATCGAGCACAAAACTTTTGGTATCGAATACATCTTTTCATCATAGTGAAATAATCATTTGAGGCAGGTATGTCAGTTAAAAGCTATCGGATCAGAGAGCATGGCGATGAGTCAGTCCTGCATCTGGAGTTGTCAGTGGTCCCCGGTCCAGCCCCCAACCAGGTCCGCATCCGCCACACCGCCATCGTTGAGGCGGTGGGCGCAGGTGTTTTCCGGTAGCGTGAAGGGGGATCGGGTGGCTTATTGCCAGGGCGCGCCGGGTGCTTATGCGGAAGCGAATGTGGTGGATGCTGATCGCGTTGTCGCTTGGCCAGACTTTATCTCAGACGAACAGGCGGCTGCTGTGTTGCTTAAAGGCCTGACGGCTGCCTACTTATTGCATCACACCTTTCCGGTACAAGCTGGCGGGGCGCCAGGCGCTCGGTTCCAGCATCCTGGTACCCTGACCCCATTATCAGCGCGCGACCAATCGTGTATAACTGCGCCTATCAATCAATAAGTTGGACCCACTATGCCCTCAGGTTTCGGTAACAAGCTGGTCATCGCCATTTCATCGCGTGCGCTGTTTAATCTGGATGACAGCCATCAGGTCTATATAAAGGAAGGACTAGAAGCTTACGCCCGGCACCAGATCGAGCATGAAGATGATGTCTTGCTACCGGGCGATGCCTTTCCCATGGTGAAAAAACTGCTACGGGTTAACGAGCGCCTGGGTGGCGATCCGCGGGTGGAGATCATCCTGCTGTCCCGCAACAGCGCCGATACCGGACTGCGGGTGTTCAATTCCATCGAGCACTACGGCCTGACCATCACCCGCGCGGCATTTTGCGGTGGAGTTTCACCTTATCGTTACGCCTCGGCATTTGGCTGCCATTTGTTCCTGTCAACGGATGGTGAGGACGTGCGTCAGGCGTTGAACCACGGGATGGCTGCCGCCACCTTGATTGCTTCCAAGAACAAAGCCGAACATGAAGATGAACTGCGTTTTGCGTTCGATGGCGATGCAGTGCTCTTCTCGGATGAGGCTGAACAAATATATAAAAAACAGGGTCTTAGCGCTTTTACTGAAAGTGAAAAGTTATCTGCAAAGCAGCCCTTGAGTGGCGGGCCTTTCAAGGAATTTCTGACCGCCTTGCAAGGTTTGCAGGCTGAGTTCAGCGGTGATATCTGCCCGATCCGCACGGCCCTGGTTACAGCGCGTTCTGCTCCCGCCCATGAGCGGGTTATCCGGACCCTGCGGGCCTGGAATATCCGGATTGATGAATCGCTCTTTTTGGGTGGGTTGGCTAAAGGGCCATTCCTCAAGGCATATGGCGCCGATGTATTTTTTGATGACCAGCGGATGCACTGTGATTCGGCCAGCGAGCATGTGGCTACCGGCCATGTTCCGCACGGAATTGCTAACGAACCGCTGCAATAAGTGGCAAATCGAGACCTGTTCTACAAAAACTATTAAATTTCTGGATATAGTCTAAAGTTATAGAAAGTCGGCTGTGTTAGCCGTCAATCTGAATTGAATTGGCAAAGTGTAAAATGCCAACTATTCTGTAGACGAATAATGCAATTAATTTTTATAACACGAGTCCTTTTGTATAACTGCACGCGTATTGCGGGTGCGGTGACAAGAACTACCCACAACATCTAACTAAGAAGAGGGGCCATCTGGAGGGCTTATGAAGCTTCAACAACTCCGTTATATATGGGAAGTAGCCCATCACGATCTTAACGTGTCCGCTACGGCCCAAAGCCTGTATACGTCTCAGCCAGGGATCAGCAAACAGATACGTTTGCTGGAGGACGAGCTGGGCGTAGAGATTTTTTCTCGTAGCGGTAAACATCTGACGCGTATTACTCCGGCAGGTGAGGCGATCCTCAAGACCGCCGGGGAGATTCTGCGTAAGGTGGAAAGCATCAAGCAGGTCGCCCAGGAGTTCAGTAACGAGCGCAAGGGCAGCCTGTCCATCGCCACCACCCACACCCAGGCGCGTTATGCCTTGCCGCCGGTGATCGGGGCGTTCATCCGCCAGTATCCGGAAGTATCGCTGCACATGCATCAGGGTACTCCCATGCAGATTTCCGAGATGGCCGCCGATGGCACCGTCGACTTCGCTATCGCAACCGAAGCGATGGAGCTATTCAGCGACCTGATCATGATGCCGTGCTACCGCTGGAATCGTTGCATTGTGGTACCCAAGAATCACCCACTGACCCAGATTTCCCATCTCACCCTGGAAGACGTGGCCAAGCATCCCATCGTGACTTACGTGTTCGGTTTTACCGGTCGCTCCAAGCTGGATGAAGCCTTTATCAACCGCGGCCTTGCACCCAAGGTGGTGTTCACAGCGGCGGATGCGGACGTCATCAAGACCTACGTTCGCCTGGGGTTGGGAATCGGTATTATCGCCAAGATGGCCTACAACGAATCCGTGGATTCTGATCTGGTGGCGCTGGATGCCAGCCATTTGTTCCAGAGTAGCGTTACCAAGCTGGGCTTCCGGCGCGGGACTTTCCTGCGCGGTTTCATGTATGACTTTATTGAGCGCTTCGCGCCGCACCTTACCAAAGACATTGTCAACGAAGCCTTCAACCGTCACTCCAAAGCGGAGCTGGACGAGTTATTCGAAGATATTGATTTGCCGTCCTATTAAAACAGGTGCAAACAAGTCCAATCGGGCTTGGCTCTTTTTAAAACCGGACATTGTCCGGTTTTTTTATATCTTTCAAAACCTTACCCGCCTTTGTTAACGTTGTTTGGTTAACTTTTTCTTACCAGGTCAAAAAAATAATTGTACAAACTTATTGCATTGTACAAGTTTTAACGCTAAAACTTATACAACGTATTTAATCTTGTATAGGTTTTTCCGTGACCAAAATTCCTGTAGGTGTCAGCGAATGTCTGTTAGGCGAACCCGTCCGCTTTGACGGGGGACACAAGCACAACCGCTACCTGACCGAGGTGCTGGGGCAATATATGGCTTTTCGTCCCGTCTGCCCGGAGGTGGCGATCGGTCTGGGTATTCCGCGCAAGCCGATTCGCATCGTGGCGACTGACCGGGGTTCGCGTATTCTGGGCGTGACCAATCCCGACCTGGATGTGACCGAGGCGCTCGCTGCCCAGGCAGACCTGGCGGCTGCGGCTATGCCGGATATCTGCGGCTACGTGTTTATGCAGAACTCGCCCAGTTGTGGCGTCTTTGACATGAAGCGTTATGGCACCAACGGCCATCCGCTGGATAACAAAGGGCGGGGCGCTTACGCTGAGCGGTTGATGGCGTTGATGCCTTTACTGCCGGTGGAAGAGGCCGGGCGCCTGAATGACCCGGGGCTGCGCGATAACTTCATCACCCGCGTGTTTGCTTTTTACGACTGGAAGTGCGCTGTCGCTGCGGACCCAAGTCCCAAGAAACTTATCGATTTCTACTCCCGTTACAAATACCAGGTGATGGCGCATCACGTACCTAGCTATACCGCGCTGGGCAAATTGCTCTCGGATTTATCCGGGCGTGAGATCCATGATGTCTGCGAAGAATTTATTGCCATGTTTATGGGGGCGTTGGGCCATATCGCTAATCGCAAAGGCAATACCAACACCATGATGCATCTGCGCGGTTACCTGAAAGGCTTGTTGAAGCCTGAAGAAAACGCCGAGTTGGATCGGTTGATCAAGTCTTACCAACTGGGCGAGGTCCCGCTGGTGGTTCCGCTCACCCTGCTCAAACACCATCTGATGAAGGTGGATAATCCTTACCTCAAACAACAAACCTTTTGGGCTCCGCATCCGGAGAAACTCGGATTGCGTAATGCCATCGTCAATAATCTGTAATTGAAGCCCGTTATGAACATGCAAGAACCCGATACATCCGTCCTGTTGCCGATCCGTGAAATCTCTCGGCTTACCGGCGTCAACACCGTCACCCTGCGTGCCTGGGAGCGGCGTTATGGATTGTTAAAGCCCACGCGCACCGAAAAAGGCCATCGGTTGTACAGCCATGATGATGTGCAGCGCGTAAAGATCATTCAATCCTGGCTGGTGCGCGGGCTCGCCATCAGCAAGGTGAAAGGCATCCTGAACAGTGAAACAGTGGATGACATCGAGGCCGGGATTGATAGTGTCTGGCTGGAATACAGCGCACGCATTGAAACCGCACTCAGCCAGTTAAATCGTGCCGCATTGGCCGGTTTGCTAAACGAATTGGTCGCGTTGTATCCCGCCGAAATTGTTGCCGATCAACTGCTGGCTCCTGTGCTGGAAAAATTGCAGATTGCAGCGGAATACGGCGCCCGTACCAAGCTGGCTTTTCTGCACAGCCTGGTACTGGAGCACTTTTATTTTGGTCACTACCGGCAACGTCAGACGGCGAAGGGAAAACGTGTATTGGTGGTAAATCTCAATGCGGATGACAGCGATATTCTGCCGCTGATCCTGAATTACAGTTTGCTCGTAAACACCTTCCAGGCGGAGTACATCGGCTACCTGCCTTTACCGGAGTTGGTGTTTGCGGTAGAGCAAACGGGTGCGGAAGGGGTGGTGCTTTACAGCGATTCGGCAATCCATCTCGGCAATCTCCGTCAGCAGTTACTGGAATGGCAGCAGATCCTGATGATCCCCGTTTTTGTCGCCGGCAAGATTACCCGCATGTTCATTGAGGAGCGCGATGCTATTCAACATCTTATGGCCGGCGACAATCTGCAGGCCGCTCTCGCCACCCTCACGCAAACATTCACTGAACAATAACCTTGGGATGCCTTGCTATGACTAGCCGTATCGTTCAACAAGTGCAGCAACTCTATAGCCGCTTTGACGAAAGCATTATTCCTGCAATGTCCGATGTCTATCGCGCAGATATTGTTTTCCAGGACCCCTTGCAGCGGGTCGAAGGGTTGGGCGAGGTTACCCGCTACTTCGCGGGTATGATGAAAAATTTGCAGGAATGCCGCTTTGAGTTTGGCCAGGTGATTGACATGGCGTCTGATCAAAAACCCGGTGTGCATCAGGCAGTACTGTTCTGGACGATGCATTATCGCCATCCCAAACTCGCTGCCGGAAAACGGTTGAGTGTGAGTGGCAACAGCCACATCAAATTTCAGGACAAGGTGTTTTACCACCGCGATTACTACGATGCGGGCGCCATGTTATACGAGCACTTGCCGGTCGTGGGGTGGGTGATTCGTCACATCAAAAAGCGCACGGAGGCTTAAGATGAAAACCCTGGTTTGGCTGCGCCACGATTTACGTCTGGAAGATAACCCGGCCCTTTACCGCGCCAGTGAGTTGGGTGAAGGCGTAGTGGCGGCTTATCTGCTGTGTGCCGAGTACATCGAGCGCCACACGATAGCACCGGTGAGACTGGATTTTATTCGCCGTCATCTACAGATTATGGCTCCACAATTAGCGGCCTTGAATATACCGCTGGTGACCATAGCGGTTGATAGTGCGGCAGAGATTCCCGAACGCATATTACAGCTTGCGCAGGAGCACCGCTGTGAACAACTTTTTTTCAATGCGGAATATCCGCTCGATGAATTAAATCGGGATCGCGCGGTCGCCGATCACTGCCGTACGCAGGGCATGACGGTCAAACGCTTTCATGATCGCGTGATTGTGCCGCCGGGCATGTTGCGCAATGGCCAGGGCGAGCCCTATAAAGTGTTCACGGCGTTCAAAAAGAAATGGTTGCAAACCGTTATGCCTTTGAGGTTGCAACCGCTGCCTGCGCCACAACAGCAGCCGGACACCCGGGCGTTCACGCCGCCGGATATCAACGCATTATTCAAACCCTTTGCGCAACGTGACCTGCAGGAATTATGGCCTGCAGGCGAAACAGAAGCGCGCCGCCGGCTGCATCAATTTGTCGAGCAAGACCTGCACGATTACCAGAAAGAACGCGATTTTCCAGCCCATGAAGGCACCTCAACCCTATCGCCGTATCTGGCGGTGGGCGCTATTTCACCGCGCCAATGTGCCGCCGCTGTATTGGCCGCAAATAATGGTGAGTGGGATACCGGTAGTGAGGGCGCGCGGTGTTGGCTGGGCGAAATTATTTGGCGCGAGTTTTACCAGCATGTGGTAGTCGATTACCCCTGGGTGTGCAAACACCAGGCGTTACAACGGCATACCGAGGCGTTTCCCTGGCGCAAGGACCGTGGGGCTTTTCAGGCGTGGTGCGATGGCAAAACCGGTATCCCCCTGGTGGATGCTGCCATGTTGCAATTAAAAGCCACCGGTTGGATGCACAACCGTTTGCGCATGGTGGTGGCCATGTTTCTCACCAAAAACCTGCAAATTGATTGGCGCCTTGGCGAGCAATACTTTATGTCGCAGCTCATTGATGGCGACTTTGCTGCAAATAATGGCGGTTGGCAGTGGAGTGCATCCACGGGCACCGACGCCGCACCGTATTTCCGTATTTTTAATCCCATCAGCCAATCAGAACGTTTTGATCCCCAGGGTGAATTTATTCGTATTTACTTACCGGTATTGAAACACTTATCCAATAAACAGATTCACAGTCCGCCGCCCACATCAGGTTATCCCTTGCCCATTGTTGATCTGGCGGAAAGTCGTAAACACACCATTGCGTTGTTCAGCAACCTTGGCGCAGCGTAGATGGAGCAGGGTATGGCCATGACAGAACTGCCGTTAAAAATCTGGATCACCGGTGCCTCAACCGGTATTGGTGCCGCCTTGGCTCGCAAACTCCTGCTCGAGGGGAATGAGGTGATTGTAACGGCGCGCAATCTGGCCAACCTGCAGCCCTTGTTGAAGGAATTTCCCGAGCGATGCAAGGCGGTGGTGGTTGACCTGAGTGATAAGGAAGCCCTGGTTGCTGCGGAAAAATCCTTACATGATCAGGTGGGTTATCTGGATACCCTGATCATTAATGCCGGCACCTGTGAATACGTGGACGTTAAGCACTTTAACAGTGAGTCTTTTGCTACCGTCATGGATATTAATTTTACCGGCGCAGTACACACACTGGAGCTGGCCTTACCGTTTCTGCGTCGCTCACCCAATCAGGCTTATATACTCGGTGTATCGAGCATGGCCACTGTGCTGCCGATGCCGCGCAGTGAAGCCTACGGTGCATCCAAAGCCGCCCTGGAGTATTTGCTGGAATCCCTGCGTGTGGATCTGGCAGCGGAGGGGATAGATGTGTCTATTGTTCGTCCCGGTTTTGTCAAAACGCCGTTAACGGATCGCAATGATTTTGACATGCCATTTATCCAGTCGCCACAGCAAGCGGCAGATGACATCGTGTACGGAATGGCGCGGCGTAAATGGATTATTCAGTTTCCCTGGCAGTTGGTCAGCATCATGACGTTATGCAGTTGGTTGCCGATGCGTTGGCAAACCGCGTTGTTGAAAAAAATGTCCCGTAATAAGGTGTAAATCAGATGGTGCAAAACTCGGGTCATGTAAAACAGATTGCTGTGGTCGGCTCCGGCATCAGCGGATTATTGTGCGCGCATCTACTCAGTCGCCATCACAAGGTCACGGTGTTTGAAGCGGGGGCAGAAATTGGCGGTCACACGGCAACGCGTGAGGTTGTGATCGCAGGCAAACGCTATGCGATCGACACCGGCTTTATCGTCTTTAATGATCGCACCTATCCGAACTTTATAAAATTAATGTCCCGTTTGGGCGTCGTGAGCCAGCCGACCCAAATGGGTTTCAGTGTGAGTTGCCAGAACAGCGGTTTTGAATACAGCGGTACCTCCCTGAACGGTGTGTTTGCCCGGCGACGCAACTTGTTCAATCCGAAGCATTGGCGGATGTTGCAGGAAATCCTGCGGTTCAATCGCGAATGCACCCGGTTGCATGAAGCTGGTGATATTGACAGCAATCAAACGCTGGGTGATTTTCTGCGTTCTGGTAGTTACAGTGAATTTTTCCAGCGCTATTACATATTGCCGATGGTTTCTGCGATATGGTCTTCCGGTCTGGACACGGCGGCGGCCATGCCGTTGTTATTCTTTATCCGCTTTTTTCACAACCACGGCCTGCTGACGGTCACACAGCAACCACAGTGGTACACCATCAAAGGCGGATCAAAAACCTATCTCGATCCTCTAACCAAAGCCTTCAAAGGTTCTATCCATGTTAATGCGCCGGTGCAGTGGGTAAAACGTCATGACGAGGGTGTTACCTTATACACCGCTGCCCACGGACAACAGCATTTTGATGAAGTGGTCTTTGCCTGTCACAGTGATCAGGCGCTGGCGATTTTGCTCGACCCGACGCAGGATGAAAGCGATATTCTTTCCGCGATTCCCTACAAGATGAACGATGTCTGCCTGCATACCGACACGCGGCTGCTTCCCCGCTCGAAACGCGCCTGGGCCAGTTGGAATTATCTGTTGCTCAACGGTGCTGATGCCGACGCGGCCGCCTTGACCTACAACATGAATATCCTGCAACGCCTGGAAAGCGATATCACTTTTTGTGTCAGCGTGAATGCTAACGCAGTGATTAATCCTGACGAGGTTCTGGGACAATATCGCTACAGCCATCCGGTATTTACGCTGGCCAGCGTCGCCGCCCAGCAACGTTGGGCAGAGATCAGCGGAAAACAACACACGCATTACTGCGGTGCCTATTGGCGCAACGGCTTTCATGAAGACGGTGTGGTATCAGCCTTGAATGTGGCACGTATGTTGGGCGAGGAATGGTAAATGTTCAGTGCAATTTATCAGGGTAGCTTGCGGCACCGGCGCTTTTACCCAAAAGCCCATGCGTTTACCTATGACTCGACGCTATTTTATATCGACCTTGATGAGCTGCCGCAGTTATTCGAGGGTGTAACCGGTTGGTCGGTCGACGGAAAAACCCTGGGGCGATTTCGTCGACAGGATTACCTAGGTGACCCGCGCAGTGAATTAAAAGAGGCAGTGCGCGCAGAGGTTGTGCGCCAACGGGGCAGCTGCCCGCAAGGCGCGGTGCGTATGCTAACCAACCTGCGTATGTGGGGCTTCTGTTTCAATCCCGTCACACTTTATTACTTGTTTGAGCCGGATGCCGACAGGCCGGCACTCATCCTGGCGCAGGTCAATAACACGCCCTGGAATGAACGCCACAGCTACATCATTCCCTGTGATGACAGCGGTAAAACGCAAACCGCATTTGCCAAACAATTTCATGTATCGCCGTTCAACCCACTGGATATGCAATACCACTGGGTCAGCACAACGCCTGCTGAGCATTTGCTGGTGCACATGGAAAATCATCGCGCAGAGGTGTGCCATATGGATGCCACCCTTACACTGGAACGCCGCCCCTGGTCGGCCCGGCAACTGCAACGCATTTTATGGCGGCAGCCGTGGTTGACGCTCAAGGTACCGGTGATGATTTATTGGCAGGCGTTGAAATTATTGATCAAAGGTGTGCCGTTTTATTCACACCGTGTTTCAGCTGGAGAAGACAAAGGGAATCGACAACCCATTGTTATGCAGCGCAACATTTCCAACCGTTAAAAGCAGAGGCGACAGAAGGTGAACAACTCTCACATCCGCATCACACACTTGCGACCACATCGGGTAAATTCGCTCAAGTGGGATCAGGCGATAGCAAAAAAAATGCTGTTCAAGTTGTTCGCGCAACTGGACACCGGATGCCTGCGGATTCACGAAGGAGAGGAACGCCACGAGTTCGGTCAACCGTCCGACCAGGCAGAGATAGTGGCTGATCTGCACGTGCATAATCCGCAATTGTACGCCGACGTCGTCTTCGGTGGTTCCATCGGTGCGGGTGAAGCCTACATGAGCGGTTACTGGTCGAGCCCCAACCTGACCAGTATCACTCGCTTGTTCGTGCGCAATATGGCCGCATTGGATGCGATGGACTCCCGTCAATCGCGCATCGGCAAGGCTTTGCTCAAGATATTCCACTGGTTTAATCGCAATACCCGCGAAGGTTCGCGCAAAAATATTTCTGCGCACTACGATTTGGGCAACGCATTTTTCCGCCTGTTTCTCGATCCTACCATGATGTATTCCTCCGCGATTTACCCAACGGGGGCATCGACCCTGGAGGAGGCATCGGTCCATAAACTGGCGGTGGTCTGTGAAAAGTTGCGTTTGACTGCCGACGATCACCTGCTGGAAATCGGCACCGGTTGGGGCGGTATGGCGATCTATGCCGCACGTCATTACGGCTGTCGCGTTACCACCACGACTATTTCAAAAGAGCAATATGATCACGCGGTGGCACAGGTAAAAGCGGCGGGACTGGAGGATCGTATTGACGTGTTGTTCGATGATTATCGCGATCTGCGCGGGCAATATACCAAGCTGGTTTCTATCGAGATGATTGAAGCGGTTGGTCACGAGCATTACGCCGAATATTTCGCGATGTGCTCGCGCCTGTTAAAAGACGGAGGCCTGATGTTACTGCAAGCCATCACCATTGCCGATCAGCGCTATGCCCAGGCACGGCGTTCGGTGGATTTTATCCAGCGCTACATTTTCCCCGGCGGTTCCTTGCCGTCTATCACGGTGATCAGTGATCTGGTCACACGGATGACCGACATGAACATCCTGCATATGGAGGATATTGGCGAACACTATGCGCGCACCTTGCGCGACTGGCGTAAGGCCTTCCTGGCGCAGTTAGAGCAAGTCCGGCAACAGGGTTTTGATGAGCGCTTCATCCGCATGTGGGAATTCTATTTATGTTACTGCGAAGGCGGATTTATGGAGCGCAGTATTGGCACCGCACAGATTTTGTTGGCCAAGCCACAGTTTCGCCAGAATTTTTTAGCATGAATGAAACTCCTGCCACAAAATTCTTTCAAAATCCCCGTAGCCGATGGCTCGCCAATGCGTTGATTTTTCAACTGGGCTGGTTCATTTGCGTCATGGGTGGAAGCATCTGGGCCGCGTTATTCACGGCGGTTGCATTGGTTATTCACGTCTGGATGTTTGGTCGTGCGGATAAAACCACCCTGGTGGTGTGCCTGCTGTTGGGCTGGGTTCACGACAACCTGTTGGCTGCGGCCGGCGTGTTTGTGTTTTCAGGGCAGGGATGGTCACCGTTGTGGCTCTCTTGCCTGTGGGCCCTGATGGGGACCACGCTGAACCATTCCCTGGCGTGGATTTATCAACGCCCGTGGATTAGCGCCATCACCGGTGCAGTGGCTGGCCCACTGGCCTACGCGGGTGGTATGGCACTATCGGATGCCCAGTGGGGCGTGCCATTGGTACCGGCTTTTGCCATAATGGCGCTCACATGGCTGATGGTGTTGCCATTAATCCGATTTCTTGTACACAGGATAGATTCATTATGCCGTTGACTACATCTTTTCCCGTTAAATCATTTGTTGTCGGTTTGACGCTCTTCGTTGCCGGCGCTGCTGTTGCCAATGAAAACTATGCCGTTACCGGCAATGCATACAATGTTAATAACAACTTGCTGGTCTACAGCGAGTATTACACAGACATGAATCATAACCGCGAGGTAACCGTAAATTATGCCAAGCCGGACGGTACTATTTTTGCGACTAAAACCCTGTTCTACACCGGTGAGATAACCCAGCCGGAATTTCAATTACATGATAAGCGTGATGATGAAAAAGTCTCGGCGCGGTTTGTGGATGGTCGTCTGGTGTTGTCACACAGTTTGAATTATTCGACCAACGAAAAAACTATTATGGACAATGCATCCCTGGTGATCGATGCCGGTTTTGATGCGTTTATCCAGCAAAATTGGCAAAAATTAACCAGTGGGAAAAAAGTAACTTTCATGTTTGCTTTGCCCACTCGTGTGGACACCGTGCGTTTGCAAGCGCGCGAAGTTACCACCGATAAAACACCACTGGCCAACAACAAAAATCCCGCTAATTGGCGTTACTTTGTGATTACACCGGCGAATCGCTTTGCATCCATTTTTGCCGACCCGATTTATCTGGCTTACTCGCCGGAAAAATATCTGATGCGTTACCAAGGGCGTTCTAACCTGGATGATGACAAGGGCGGTGCCTGGGATGTCAGGATTGAATACCAATACCGTTAATAAGCCGCGGTAATTAAAAAACGGGCCTTTGCAAAAAGCGAGGCCCGTTTTAGTTTGTGTATCAACAGCGGTTTACTGAATGCCGTTGTTGTGCGTAGCTATCGATAAGAACACCAATCACTCCAGCTGCCGGGATAAAGCCGCGCTTCAATACCGCTCAAATACAACGACAATATATTTACGCACGCAGTGACACCGGAGCCGCAATACACCACCAGGTTATCTTTGTCGGGCAGGCTTTGCCAGCGCGTCTGCTGCCACTCCACCGGCTTGATAAAACCTTGCTCATCAGTGACATCCTGCCAGGGATAGTTGAGTGCGCCCGGAATATGGCCAGCAACCGGATCAATGGGTTCTTCCAGTCCTTCATAGCGTCGCGGCTCACGTGAATCTATCAACGTCAGAGATTCGCGATTATCGCGGACGGTGGTGTAATCAATAATATCCTGCGTTGTAGATACGGCGCGAAAGTTTCCTGCTTTTGGTGCGGGTTCGCGCCGATCCTGCATGCCACCCAGCGCACACCAGGCCTGATAGCCCCCATCGAGAATAGCAACATGCTCATGGCCCAAATGCCGTATCAGCCACCAGGCGCGCGCAGCAAAGGCCATGCGTGAATCATCGTAAACCACAACCAGGGTGTGTTGGTTCACACCGGCACGACGCAATTTATCAGCCAGAATTTCTGCACCGGGCAAGGGATGGCGACCCCCATGCTCTGCTACCGGCGCGGATAAATCGTGCTCCAGGTGAAAATACCAGGCGCCGGGAATGTGGCCTGTACGATATTGTTGGTAGCCTTGATTTTTATCCATCAAATTAAAACGGCAATCGATAACAACCACTCCCTTGCCCAGTTGAGCTTGCAATTGTTCGGCGGTGATCAGGGGTGTATTCATAACCGGGTTCTGTTGATGAAAGAAAAATTCATCTTGTCACTTATGTGACAAACAGTGAAGGGCATGGATTGCAGGAAAAGGTTATTTTTTGTATTGAGTGAAAGGGTTACCAATTTTTAGTGATTCGGGGCTTTGGGATTCCAGCCTTCCGGTTGTTTACCTTCCAGGTCATAAGCAAAGGCGATGAGGTAAGCCACGGCGATGTAAAGTGACGTGGGAATCTCATCGCCTAACTCCAGGGTGACCAGCAGATCGACCAGCGCGCTGTTGTCGCATAAAGGGACCTGATGCGCTTTGGCGATATCAATAATTTGCTGCGCGACCGCACCGACGCCTTTGGCGCTCACGTGCGGTGCATTTTTTCCATCGTAGAAAAGGGCCACCGCTTTCTGTACCTGCTCGCGGGAAAACAACTCGTCGTTTTTTTCGTTCTTCATGGTTTCTCAGGTTTTGATATCCACTAACGCATAATTCAGTGAGACAGCGCGGCTGGGCGGCGGCCCGCTCAGGCATTGCAGTTGTTTCACTTCCACCCCCTGGGATTGCAATTGTTGGCGCAACTGCTCCAGGCTCGCCTGGGCCTGGGCAAGTGTGGACGCTTCTTCCGCCCACAATTTGGCGGAGACGGCGTCATCGAGCACGGTGAGTTGCGCGTAGAGGCCGCCGAGGCGGGGTAGGTTGAAGGTCAGCATGACCGACCACTGTTTCACCTTGTCGCGCTGGCTCTCTTCACCCTTGTCATCGTTCACCCACTCCTGATCGATCCGAATTTCCAGTGGATGGATGTCGGACCCGTAGCGCACGGGAATATCAAATAACCAGGATTGGGTCGGCTGTGGGTTATCCACCTGACTCTGCTGGTGGTTCAGACTGTGCAACTGCTGCAACTGTACTTTTGCCAGACTGGTTAAGGTGTGCTGATGCAAGAGCAACAGCAGTTGCGTACGCAGCACTTTGTCGCTCAGATCTGCCTGTGGTCGCGCTGCCAGGTGTTGCAGCAGTTGCAACGCGCCGGGGAATTGCAAGGGCGGCGGCACAGCAAAATCGGCGGGCATTGACGGGGGTAGCGCTTGAGTGGCTGGACTCGTCGTCGGTGATATGGCGGCGGGAGGAATGATCACTGCTGCCGATTGCGCCTGATTGGCCTGCGGGGCGGCGTTGCCCAGAGCCTGACCGAGTTGATGGAGCAGGTGCAGGAGGGCGCCTTTATAATCCTGGCCAATCAATCGCTGAGTAATCGGGTTTGCCGGGGGCGCAACTGGATTTTTTTCCGTCGGGCGTGCATCCGGGGCTAGAGGCACATTGGCAGCGAGTTTCTGTTCAAATAGCACGCCGCTGTTCTTCAAAACCATGGGGAGCAATTTCGGGCTGGTCAGGTGGGGCAGGGAGCGTATTTGATCGGCCACACTGCGCAAGGCTTGCTGCACGTTGGTCGGCAGGAGCTGGTCGCGCTGTTTAAGCGGCAACTGTTGCAGGTGGGGCAGCAGGCTCAATAATGCCTGGGGCTTTTCCTTTTGGGGCAACAAGGTGCGTAAAGCGTTTGCCAGGGCTTCCTGGGTTTGGGCTTTGGCATGCGTCACGGCAGATTGTGCCTTGGCGGCGAGGGCGATATCAGGCTCTGCTGGTGTGCCGGTGCTCGGGATTGGCCTGGCATCAAGCGCGGTGAAGAGTTGTACCAGACGTTGCTGCGCGTCCAGCTTCACGGGAATCTGCTGGCCCGGCTGTAACGGTTGGTCCGTGTAAGTCAGCAGGCTGCGATTGTTCAGTTGTAATTGCACCAGTTTTAGTGGTGGTGATGCCAATAACTGTTGTTGTTCCAGCAGGCCAGCTATCTGGAGTTTGATGGCCGGTGTAAGGGGTTTTTGTTGCAGTTGTGCCAGGAGTTGCTGGTTTTGAGCCAGCAACAGGTCGCGCTGGGACTGGCTGGCCGGTGCTATTTGCTCCACGACAGCTGTCAGGGTACTACCGATACTCAAACCGGTAATCTTGCTCAGTGTGGCCAATTGCTCAGTCCGCATCTGCTGCACACTGCTGACCAGATTCTGGGTTATAGGTGGCAAGTTGCTGGGCATAAGTGATGGCTGCGTCAGGGTTGCGGGTAAATAAACGTGAAATCTCCGGCGGATGCTCGTTATAATCGCTCGCCTGTTTTCACCGCTGAACTGTTTGAGTTGGCTCCGAGTATAACGGCAGCAATTGCCAAATACTGAGCTTCATTTCGTTGATAGACCACGAGAACGATAATTTTGACCGAGTCACCCCTGACTTCGCCGGAAGCTTTCTCCCCGCCGTCCACGCCGTTGCTGGCTTTGCGCCAGGTCTCCTGTGAACGGGACGAGCGCCAGCTATTTACGCAACTGAACCTGCGGGCTTACCCCGGTGATGTGATCCAGATTGTCGGTCCCAACGGCAGTGGCAAGACCACCTTGTTGCGGGCCTTGGCCGGGATCAACAAGGACTACACCGGTGACGTATTATGGGCTGGTCGCCTGGTCACCGAGGTCGCCTGGGAATACAGTCACAACCTTCTGTACATCGGCCATTTGCCCGGCATTAAAAAAGCCTTGAGCCCACTGGAAAACCTGCGTTGGTATGCCGCCATCAGCGGTCATCAAACGCGCGCTACCCTCTACGCTGCGCTGGAAGCGGTGGGGCTTTACGGTTACGAGGATACGCCTTGTTATCAACTCTCCGCCGGACAATTGCGACGCGTGGCCCTGGCCCGGTTGTACCTCAGTCAGGCGCGCCTGTGGATACTCGATGAACCCTTCACCGCCATCGACAAACGCGGTGCCGCCCAATTGGAAACACTTTTCGCCCATCACGCCGAGCAGGGCGGCGTCATCCTGCTGACGTCCCATCAGGATCTCGCGCTACCCTCGCTTAAATACCTGAACCTGCTGGATTATCAACCGGCCCCCGTAGTGGATAATCTGGAGCCTGACCATGGTTGAAGCGGCAGTATCCTCAGGCAGCGCCACCTTTGCCGTGTTCTGGGCGACCTTGCGCCGGGACCTGTTGCTCGCCGTACGCCATCGCGCCGAGATGGTTAATCCCCTGGTGTTCTTCCTGATTGCCATCACCCTGATTCCCCTGGGTGTCAGCCCGGAGAGTAAAACCCTGGCCGTCATTGCGCCGGGCCTGATTTGGGTGATGGCGCTGCTGGCAACCTTATTGTCCCTGGACGGTCTGTTCCGCAGTGATTTTGAAGATGGCTCTCTGGAGCAGATGCTGATCAGTCCCCAGCCGCTTTATTTCACCGTGTTAGCTAAAGTAATGGTGCATTGGCTGGTCACCGGTTTACCCTTAACCTTGATGTCGCCGCTGTTGGGCGTTATGTTGGCTTTGCCGTCAGGCGGCTATGGTCCGCTGTGCGTAACCCTTTTGTTGGGTACCGCCAGCATGAGTCTGATTGGCGCCGTCGGCGCCGCATTGACCGTGGCCCTCCGAAAAGGTGGTCTTTTGTTGTCGTTAATTGTGATGCCGTTATATGTTCCGGTACTGATCTTTGGTGCCAGCGCAGTGCACAATGCGGTATTGGGCAGCGCCATCAAAAGTCAACTTGCTGTATTGGGCGCATTCCTGGCGCTGGCAGTTGTGCTGGCGCCCCTGGCGGCTGCCGGTGCGTTGCGCGTATCCAGCGATGGTTAATCAACAATAATAATGAGCGAGGTGAAAAACGTGGCGTGGCAATGGTTTCATCGATTAGGGTCTCCCCGGTGGTTTTACGAAAAAACGCAGGCCTGGTTGCCCTGGCTAACGGTCATTACCTTGATGCTATTGATTGTCGGTACGGTGTGGGGCCTGGCCTTCGCGCCGGCTGATGCCAAGCAGGGCAATAGCTACCGCATTATCTATATCCACGTACCCGCCGCCTTTCTGGCGCTGGCGGGTTACTACATCATGGCCATCAGCGGCGCTGTCGGCCTGATCTGGAAGATGAAGTTGCCCTACATGGTGATGAAGTCCGCCGCCCCTATTGGTGCTGCCTTGACCTTTATTTCGCTGGTGACCGGTTCAATCTGGGGCAAGCCGACCTGGGGCACCTGGTGGGAGTGGGATGCGCGCATTACCTCCATGCTGATCCTGTTTTTCCTTTACCTAGGCATCATGGCCTTACAGCAGGCATTCCATAGCCGGGATACCGGCGATAAGGCCGGCGCTATCCTGGCGCTGGTGGGTACCGTGAATATCCCTATCATCTATAAGTCGGTGGATTGGTGGTACACGCTGCATCAACCGGCGTCGATCAAATTTGTCGGTGAGTCAACGATTCACGCCAGTATGTTGTATCCGCTGCTGACCATGGTGATAGCGTTTTACTGTTTTTATGCGTTGGTGTTGTTGCTTTACATTCGCGCGGAAATCCTGCGTCGGGAGAGCCGCACCCAATGGGTGAACGATCTGGTGGCGCAGGCGACGTGGCCGGACAACAAAGATATGCCGATAAAAGGGGGCAGCCCCGTATGAACTTTCAATTTGACTCCTTTGCCAGCTTTATGGCCATGAACGGCCACGGTCCCTTCGTTTGGGCCGCCTATGGTATTACGTTTGTCGTGCTGGTCTATTTGCTGGTTAGCCCGCTGTTGCAACGCCGGCAATTCCTGCGTCAACAGGCCCGCCAGCAGCGTGCCGCCAACAGAAGTGTCTAGTTAATTTACTAAGTGGAATCGCCATGCATCCCGTGCGTAAGCAACGTTTGATTATTGTGGTCTTCATCGTGGTTTTCTCCAGCCTCGCCATCGGTCTGATGACCTATGCCTTGCGGGAAAACATCAACCTTTTCTACCCCCCCAGCAAGATTGCTGCCGGCGATGTGCCGCATAACACGCGTATTCGCGCAGGCGGTTGCGTCAAGCCCGGGAGTGTGTTCCGGGCGCCAGACAGTCTGCTGGTCAATTTTGTGATTACCGATGGCAACGCCGACGTACCGGTAACCTACAGTGGCATTCTTCCCGATCTGTTTGCTGAGGGTGAAGCGGCGGTGGTGAATGGTATTGTCACGATGGCCGGGGTCTTTGAAGCAACTGAAGTGCTGGCCAAACATGATGAAAATTACATCCCGCCGGAAGTGGCTGAGGCCATGAAAGATAAGGGTGAACACCAGGCAAGTTGCGAGGGCGTAAAGTATGGTTCCTGAACTCGGTCAATTTGCTCTGATCCTTTCGCTGTTTGTGGTATTGGCGCTCACCATCCTGCCATTGCTCGGTGCGCAATCGGGTAACCAATTGTTGATGCTCACCGGGCGCTCGCTGGCGACCGGTTTTTTTGTGCTGATCATGATTGCGTTTATCTGCCTGGTGTATGCCTTTGTGCACGACGACTTCTCTGTGGCTTATGTCTCATCCAACTCCAACAGTTTGTTGCCGGTGCACTATAAAATCAGCGCGGTCTGGGGTGGCCACGAGGGCTCGTTGCTGTTGTGGGTGTTGATGCTCGCTGGCTGGACCCTGGCGATTGCCACCTTCAGTAAAAGCCTGCCGCTGGATATGCAGGCTCGCGTACTGTCGGTGATGGGTTTTGTGGCAGTGGGCTTTCTGTTATTCATGATCTTCACCTCAAATCCCTTCCAGCGCATTCTGCCCCTGGCGCCGCAGGAGGGCAGTGACCTTAATCCCTTGTTGCAGGATATTGGATTGATCATCCACCCGCCGGTGCTCTACATGGGCTACGTCGGGTTCAGTGCGACCTTTGCCTTTGCTATCGCCGCCTTGATGGCGGGGCGCCTTGATAGCGCCTGGGCGCGTTGGTCGCGGCCCTGGGCCAACATGGCGTGGGGATTTCTCACCGTCGGTATCGCGCTGGGCAGCTGGTGGGCCTATTACGAGTTAGGTTGGGGCGGCTGGTGGTTCTGGGACCCGGTGGAGAATGCCTCATTTTTACCCTGGTTGGTCGGCACCGCCTTGATCCATTCCCTCGCGGTGACGGAAAAGCGCGGTATGTTCAAAAGCTGGACAATCCTGCTGGCGATCTTCACCTTTTCCCTGAGTCTTCTCGGCACCTTCCTGGTTCGCTCCGGTGTGCTGACATCGGTCCATGCCTTTGCCAATGATCCCGAGCGCGGTGTGTTTATCCTGGTGTTTTTACTACTGGTGGTCGGCGGTTCACTGACCCTCTACGCCTTGCGCGCGCCGGTGGTGAAAAGTCTGCCGGGCTTCAACTGGCTATCCCGTGAGACGCTGCTGTTGGGTAACAACATCCTGCTGACTATCACCATGATTACCGTCTTGTTGGGCACCCTCTATCCATTGATTGCGGACGCCTTGGGATGGGGCAAGATCTCGGTCGGCCCGCCATACTTTAATTTCTTCTTCCTGCCGCTGATGGGTGTGTTGTGCCTGTTGATGGCGCTGGGGCCTTTGGCAAACTGGAAGCGGACCTCCATCAAGCATATGGCGCAATGGTTATGGCGGCCCTGGGTCGTCAGCATGGTAATTGGTTTGATCGTTCCGTATTTTTACAACGAGGAGTATTCCTGGCTTGCTGCGCTCTCGATATTTATCGGCAGCTGGATTTTTACGGCGCTAATCGCTGATGTCTGGCACAAATTGCGTAACAGCAATAATCGCTTGGCTGGCCTGAAGAAACTGAGCCTGAGTTACCACGGCATGATCATTGCTCACGCGGGTATCGCTGTGACCCTGCTCGGAGTAAGCCTGACCAGTATCTATAACGAACAGCGCGATGTGCGTATGGCGGTGAACCAATCCCTCGCGGTGGAAGATTTTGTATTCACGCTGCAAGAAGTGCGCAAGGTTGAAGGGCCGAACTACATCGCCGATGAGGCGGTTATCAGCGTCACTGAAGATGGCAAGCCCATTCCGGATATGAAACCCCAGAAACGCCGTTACCTGGCAGGTGGTAATGTGATGACGGAAGTGGCACTTGAGGTGGGTTTCTTTCGTGATCTGTACGTCGCCATGGGTGAGCCCTTGGGTGATGGTGCCTGGGCCATGCGTGTGCATTTTAAGCCATTTGTGCGCTGGATCTGGTTGGGTGCGCTGATGATGGCTTTCGGCGCAACCTTGTCGGTAGCAGACAAGCGCTACCGCAAAAAACAGGCCGCCAATGCAACGCAGCAACTGGCCAACTCACAGGAACTTGAAACAGGAGTTGCCCGATAAATGGTGTCGCAACGTCTCAAGCTGTTTATTCCGCTGATCGTGTTTGTGGTGTTGGCGGTGTTGTTCTGGCGCGGCCTGTCGCTCGATCCGAATGCCATGCCCTCCGCACTGATCGACAAGCCCGTGCCAGCGTTTAGTTTGCCGATGCTGGAAAACACAGACCGCATGGTGGATCAGGATATTTTCAAAGGTAAGGTCAGCTTACTGAATGTCTGGGCGACATGGTGTCCGACCTGTTATGCCGAACATGGTTTTCTGGTTACCCTGGCAGAGCAGGGGGTGCCGATCTACGGTGTGAATTACAAGGATGATGTACCGGCAGCGCAAAAATGGTTAAAAGAATTGCACAATCCCTACGTTCTCAGTGTGGTGGATGCGGACGGTCGCCTGGGCGTTAACCTGGGCGTATTCGGCGCACCCGAAACCTATGTAATCGACAAGGAAGGTGTGATTCGTTACAAGCACATCGGCGTTGTGGATGAAAAAGTCTGGACGCAAACATTGCAACCCTTGATGGCGAAGTTGCAGTAAAACACGGCTCACTTGATTCGCATCAAATTGCGGGTTACCGCGCTGCCATAAGCTGTAAGCATCTGCCATAACCAACGGGTGCTGTCATGTATATGGATTGGGTCATTGTGTCGAGCTTGATTGTTGTTGCCTTGACGTGCGCTATCGTAATTTATATCGGCGTGTATGCACTGAAGAAAATTCGCAAAGATATTGCGCGCTCCGGGGGCGGTGTGTGCGATGCAGGTGACGAGATCAGCAATAAAAAATAGTGACCGCGACGTGCAAAACTGACAGACATAAAAAAGCCCCGGATGACGGGGCTTTTTATTGGTTTGTTAAAACCAGAATAGTGGCGGACCGGACGGGACTCGAACCCGCGACCTCCGGCGTGACAGGCCGGCATTCTAACCGACTGAACTACCGGTC